>JBAPMH010000599.1:0-3992 GCA_049278515.1 Chthoniobacterales bacterium | reverse complement strand
GACAACAGCGGCGTCGAAACGAGGTTCATTGCCGATCCCCTTCATCCGGAGGCCACGCCCGCGAAGAATTTTTATCCGCGAGCGGGAACGCCAAACGCCAGGGTCCGGCTCGGGATTGTGGCAGTTTCGGGCGGCGAGACCCGCTGGATTGAGTGGGATCGCGAGAAATTTCCGTATCTCACGCGCGTGGTCTGGAAGGAAGCCTCCGCGCCGCTTTGCATCCTCGTTCAAAACCGCGCGCAACAGGAGGAGCTACTTCTCGGCGTCGATCCAACGAGCGGCGCGACCCGCCCGTTGTTGCGCGAGACGGACTCGGCCTGGCTCAATCTCGATCAAAAGCCAATGCCGGTCTGGCTTAGAGACGGCCGGGAATTTCTTTGGACCACCGAACGCAACGGCAGCTGGCAGGTCGAACTTCGTTCCGTGGACGGCGCCCTTGTTCGCGCCGTCACTCCCACCGATTTCCAGATGGACGAGCTGATCGACTTGAACGACTCCGATCGCTCGATCGTGGTCAGCGGCGGCCCGGATTCGCGTGAGCGCCATTTGTTTCGATTTTCGCTGGATGGGAAGGGCCAACCCCAGCAACTCACCCACGAGCCCGGACGCCATCTCGGTGTGTTCGGCGACAACAAGGAAGCGTTTCTGCATCGCTTCGATCTGCTCGACGGCCACTCGGGATGGGAAGTGGCTGATTCCGCCGACGCCAAACAGGTCGCGGTCCTTCCCTCCACAGCCGAACGCCCATCGTCGCTGCCGAAGATCGAGCTGGTTCGCACGAAGGGCTCGCGGCCAATGGATGGCGCCATTGTCCGGCCACGCGATTTCAAGAAAGGCACAAGCTACCCCGTGATCCTCGACGTTTACGCCGGCCCCCACCACAAGCAGGTCATCGCGCAACCCGACCGATACATGATCGACCAATGGATGGCCGACCGCGGTTACATCGTCGTCGCGCTAGACGGCCGGGGAACGCCGGGGCACGGCCGCGATTGGGAACGGGCGATCCGCGGCAATCTCATCAAGGCCGCGCTGGAAGATCAGGTCGCCGGGCTCGAAGCGCTGGCCAGGCGCGAGCCGGCCATGGATCTGAAGCGCGTCGGCGTCGTGGGCTGGTCGTTCGGCGGATACTTCTCTGCGATGGCGGTCATGCAAAAGCCCGACGTTTTCCGTTGCGCCGTGGCCGGAGCGCCTGTCGTTACCTGGGAGAACTACGATACCTTTTACACCGAACGTTATCTCGGTTTGCCCTCAGAAAACGCCGAAGCCTACCGTGCCAGCAACGTGCTTACCTTCGCCAACGACCTTCGGCGCCCGATTCTCCTCATTCACGGCTTGACCGACGACAACGTCTACGCGCAGCACTCGATGCAACTCGCTGACGCCCTCTTCAATGCCGGCAAGAGTTTCAACTTCCTTCCCCTCCTCGGGACCCACATGGTGAGCGAACCGATGCTGCGCCTTCGCCGCCAAACGCGAATGATCGAATTCTTCGACGCCGAATTAAAACCCATCAGGCCTTAAGAATACCTGACACAACTACGTGAGTAAAAACTCGAAGGCTTCGAAGGTTGATCTGAAACCCGGCATCTACGTCGGCGCGGCGGTGTCGGCGCTGCTTCTGTTCCTGCCTTACGTGAATATGATTTTTGTCCCTGCTTACATCCTCGGCCCCTTGGCCGGCGCCTGGTTTGAACAGAGGCGCCCTGAACGCAGCCTGAATTTCACCCAAGGAGCGCTGCTCGGGTTTTATAGCGTGTTCTACGGCACGCTTGCAGCGATTGTTTTCAGTCAGATCGCTGGGCGTATCGTGCATGAACAGCTCTGGCGCTTCGAAAACATTTATCGGCTGCCGCCGCTGCTCGCGAGCAAAGGTCTGGACAGCGATACTCCCCACGGCTGGTATCTATTGATGCTCCAGTTAACCATTGTCGCTATCCTCGCGGGCGCGATTGGCGTGCCCTCAGGGATGCTCGGAGTGAAGCTCTTCCAGCGAGCCCCGCGCCCGTAATCTCCAGCCCGTGGCGATCGGGGAACGTCAACCGAGCGATCCGGCGAAGGGCATTAGCGTCAAGGAGCGGCGGTTTACAAACCGCCGTTTTCCGGGCGGGCGGTTTGGAAGGCGCCCCTCCTTGTTACTGCTTCGCCCGCATTACCTTTTGGACCCCTGATTTGGTCCCATCCTTGTAGGTGATCTGGACGGAGGCGTACTGGGAATCGGGCGGAACGCTGAGGTAAACCACATCGTCTCCGGCGATGAACATCTTGTCGCTAGGCTTAAACTTAAACTCCCGGTCGAGCGCTTCGCTGTTGATCGAATAGCGGATCTCCTTGATGACCGGCCGATAGGATAAGAGATGCGTGAAGTAGAGAAGGACTTTGCCGTCGTAATCGCGGAACGACAGCCACGAGCCCTTGGTCATTTCGAGCATCTGCTTGCCTTGGGCGAGCTCTTCGCCCTGGGTGGAGAACTTCAGGGTGTAGGGCCCGTTGCTCTTGTCATTCCGGTCAACATACTTCGCCTCTACGGAATGCTCGCCCGGCGCCAGGTTCGGCAAGGGCACGTAGGTCTGGATCATGGGCAGACCGGTCTGAGCGTTCTTGGTCGGCAGATGTCCCGTGGAAACGAACTCCCCTTTCCCGTCGAGCCGGTAAAAGAGTTCTTTCGCCTTGAAATCGGTCAGAATGAAAATGATCGCCCACCCGCTGTTTGAATATTGGGCCGTCAACGAAATGGGATTCTCCAGCACTTTGTCCGGAGTGCTGGTCAGCGCGGCCCAGCGTTGATCGGCGGTCTCGCTCCATTTCTGCGCTTCCTTCTTGTCGATGAAAAATTTCTCGAACTTCCCAGCGGCGTTGGCGGCGCGGAATTTCTCCAGCCACTCCTTCTCCGCTCGTTTGTCGGCGAGGGTCTGGTCACCGCGCCGGGCCTCGGAATATTCCTGGCTGATCAACCAGGGAAGCGGCCCGAAATCCGGGCTCTTTTCCGCGAGCGCGCTCAGCTTCGCGATCCGGGCCTCGCCATCTTCCAGCAGCGCCATCGCGGTCTGGTAGGAGACCGTCGGCGGCTTCAGCTTGTCGGCCATATAGCGCATGGCCTCAGCCGCGCCCGCTTTTCCCTCGGCGGATTTGAGCATGGCGAGGTAGCTTAGCCACGGATCGATCGCCTCGAGATTCGAGAGCAGGTAGTCGTTGTATTCCTTGCGGGCGGAGGAAAAATTGCCGCCCAACTCGTGGATCCGGGCGTTGTGATAATGTTCTTCCGGCGTCTTGGCGTTCTGAATGATGCCGCCATTTGAAGCGAGGGCCTCGAACCGATCCGCGATCTTTTCCAGGGTCGCCTGGCTCTTATCGAGCTTGGTGGACACTTTGCTTTGGCCAAACACCAGCCAAATCACGAGCACCGCCACGAAAGCGAGCAGGGCGGCGATCCCCCACGCCCAACGGCGGGCGCCTTTCCGCAATTCGGTGAGATCGTCGCGCAGCTTGAGCACGCCCGCTTCGAGCGCTTCCCGGGTCTTGAGCGGATGGAAAAGATGGGAGTCGGCCTTGAGTACACCTCGATAGGCCGCCTGGAGCTGGCGCTGCTCCTCCGGCTCCGGCTCATGCGGATCGATCGGAAAATCCTCGTCCATGAAGAGGTACCAGACCTTGATCCCCTTTTTTCGGGCGTAGAGCGCTTCGTATTGGGTGTAGCTGACGCGGCCGAAATCCGGATCCGGCGACGTTGGCTCCGCGCCGTAACATTGGCCGACGAGCTGCACCACCCCTTTGCTCTGGTCGATCTTGTCCCGGAGCATTTGCCGCAGGTCACCCGTTTCCGTTCCAAAAATGTCCTGCCAGATTGGCTCGTAACCGAGGAAGGTTAGCGTATTGGAAACGAGCTGGCGGGCGCTGCGTAATTCCTTGCTGACGGCGGAAATAAAGATGGTAGGGCGCGGCGACATGGCGAAATGAATATCTAACGCCCTATGACGTTACAAGCCCGCAAC
>JBAPMH010000598.1:0-6952 GCA_049278515.1 Chthoniobacterales bacterium | reverse complement strand
ACATAGGAGGGGCGCCAGTAGTTGCTGGCGGCCTGATCGCCTCCCTTGAAGGCCCACACGTCGGAAGTCAGGGCCTTCCAAAACTGCGAGCCATCCTGAATCAGAGTGTTGCGCACAATCTGGCGCTGGTCGTCATAGACGAATTCGCCGCCAAGCGTGTTCGCGTAAATCAGAAAGCCAAGCACGAGGGCCGGAAGCAGCCACCACAATTCCGTCCCCAGACGGCGCGGTTCGCGCGGCAGCGGCGCCGCCTTGATACTTTTCTCCCAGCGCTGGGCTGCCCGCTTTGCTTTGTCTTTTTTCCCCACGTCCTGGCTCCGATCTCAGTAGTCCGCTGTTTCGAAGGTAATCCCCGCCGCCAAACATTCCGGGCAGAGCCGGTGGTTCGGGTTCTCCGCTTCCGCTTCGGCCGACAAAATGAACAGTCTGTGACAGGGATCGTGCAGGCAATTGACGAACCGGCTGGTCGTTCGTCCGGAGTGCGCGCATTGGCCGATCTGAACCAATCCATCTTCGACTCGCGTGGTCATTCGCTGGTCGAACACGAAACATTCGCCCTCCCAATGTTCGTTCCCGAATTGTTCCTGGTAAGCCGCGATTCCGCCGTGGAGCTGGAAAACGCTGGTAAATCCTTCGCGCTTAAAAAGAGAGGAAGCCTTCTCGCAGCGGATTCCGCCCGTGCAATACATCAGAACCGTTTTCTCCTTTAAGCCCTGGAGCCGATGCAGGTAGGGAGGCAGCTCGCGGAAATGTTCGATGTCGCACGCGATGGCGTTCTCGAATCGTCCCGCCGCCGATTCAAATCGATTCCGGATATCGAGCAGCACGGCGTCCGGGTTTTCTTCCATCATCCGTTTCCACTCCTCAGGGCTCAGGTGATTCTCCCTGTCGGGAGGCAGGGGGCCCGCGTTCAGCGTCACGATTTCCGGCCGCACTTTCACCACCAGCTTTGGAAAAGTTCCGGCGTCGCCCGCGCTGATTTTGAATTCGATATCGCTGAAGCGCGAATCCTCTTTGAGCGTTGACACGTAGGCATCCACCCGGTCAGCAGGCCCCGCGAGAGTCCCATTGATTCCCTCCGTCGCGATCAGAATCCGGCCTTTGAGCCCGAGGGATTCGCAGAGCGCTCGCTGTTGGCCGGCGAAATTTTCGGCGTCCAGAACATCGACGTATTTGTAAAAAAGAATGACGGGGTAAATCATCTGCTTTCCTTTGATCCACGTTCGATCAGGCTCTTGGTCAGGTAAACCAGACCCGCCATCTGCAACCATTCGGATATAATGTTGCCCACCACCTGGCCCCATTTGTCCTGCGGATTCATGCGCAGATACAAAACCAGCCAGCCAATGCCCGTCAGGGCGAGAAAAATAAGAAGAGAGTGCTCGTAAAGCAGTTCCAATAACCAGTTGCTCTTCCGGTCTTTCAGCGGCCGGCTTTCGGCGGAACCGATTTCGTAGAGAAACTTTGTTCCCAATATGATCACGACCGAACCACTCCAATCCGCGATAGAATTTCCCAGGAAAGCGCCGAGACGCGTTTCCGGGGAGGAGCAGGAATAGCCGACAATCCAGGCCAGCAAAAGTAACACGCTGACCACGCTCAGCGAATGTTGGTGGAGCCAGGATTTCTTTCGTTTTGCTTTGGGCACCGGCGTTAAAGTAGTGACAATTGCGTTTCCTGGAGGTCGGCGCTGGCAAATCGCACTCCCAGCCCGATCAGCCGAACGCTTTTCTTTGTCCGTGCAAACGCCTCCCCGAGCAACAACTGAAATTGGTCGAGCGTCGGTGGCAGGCCCGCGCGCTCAATCGTCGTGCGGGTGAAATCGTGAAACTTGAGTTTCACGAATATCTTCGTCACCGCCCGGTTCGATTCTTTTTGGTCGAGATCCGCCATCAGTTCTTCAAACAATTCCGGAAGCTTTTCCTCACACTCCGTCAGTGTCTCCAAATCGGTCGAGAACGTCTCTTCGTTGCTGAGCGATTTGCGTTCGCGGTCCGGCTCGACCGGCCGGTGATCGATCCCGCGGCAGAGATCGTAAAGCTCGATCCCAAATTTCCCGAAATGCTCCTGCAACGCGATCCGGGAAAGGCGCTGCATGTCGCCGCAGGTAGCGATCCCGAGTTTCTCCAGTTTCTGCTCGGTTACCTCGCCGATCCCCCAAAGCTTGCGGACCGGCAACTTTGCCATGAACGACGGCACCTCTTCCGGCTTTACTTCCACCTGGCCATTCGGCTTTTTCAGGTCGCTCGCGATTTTGGCCACGAGCTTGTTCGGCCCAATTCCGGCTGACGCCGTCAGTCGCGTTTTTCGAAAGATCAGGCCGCGAATGACCTGGGCCAGGGGGGCCGGCGCGCCGGGATGCGCGGTCACGTCGAGGTAGGCTTCGTCGAGCGAGAGCGGCTCCACCAGCGGCGTGAAGCGATACAGGATCTCGCGGATCGCGGCCGATTCCTTTCGGTAAACATCGAAGCGGGTCGGAAGAATAATCAGGTGTGGGCAGCGTTGGAGCGCCATGAAAGTTGGCATTGCGGAATGGACGCCGAACTTCCGCGCCTCATAGTTGCAGGTGGTCAGCACTCCGCGCCGGTCGCGAGCCCCGCCCACTCCGACGGGTTTTCCTTTGAGGGCCGGCTGGTCGCGCACCTCGATGGCCGCGTAAAAGCAGTCCATGTCGAGATGAATGATGGCGCGGTGCTCAATCTCGGATTCCACGGCGGTAATGTTGCCTCAAGGAACGGCGGTTTGAAACCGCCGTCTTCCTGTAGCGACGCCGCGGTTGTAGCGACGCCGCTCTGTCGGCGTATGGAGCGTTATTGGTACCCAGCGCGTCAATACGGCGACCGAGCGCCGTCGCTACAGTTCTTGAAAAGCAGTTGGCGCGGCTTCATTTATCATCATGAAATTCACCTATTACGGCCATGCCGGTTTCTCCGTCCAGGCCGGCGGCAAGACTCTCCTTTTCGATCCTTTTATTTCACCAAACCCGCTCGCAAAGAAAGTCGAGGTCGACAAGATCGCCGCCGATTTCATCCTGGTTTCGCACGGTCACGGCGATCATGTCGCGGATGTCGTGGAGATCGCGAAGCGGACCGGCGCGGCGGTGATCGCACCTTTCGAAGTGGGTTCGTGGTTCGAAAAAAAAGGCGTGAAGAATGTGCAATCGATGAATCATGGAGGCGCCGCGAAAATGGATTTCGGCCGCGTTAAGCTCACCAGTGCCATTCATAGCAGCTCAATGCCCGACGGTTCCTACGGCGGCAATCCCTGCGGCTTCGTTGTCGAAACCAGTGACGGCAATTTTTATTACTCCGGGGACACCGCGCTCACCTTCGATATGAAACTCATTGGCGAATCGATCAAGCTGCGTTTCGCGGTATTTCCGATCGGCGATTTCTTCACCATGGGGATCGACGATGCGCTGCGGGCCGCTGATTTTGCCGGCGTCTCGAAATTCGTCGGCGTGCATTACGACACCTTCCCGCCGATCAAGCTCGACCACCAGGCGGCCCTGGCCGCGGCCCAATCCGCCGGGAAAGAATTACTCCTGCCCGCCATCGGCGAGACAATTGATATTTAGGCCGCTTGGTAGGGACGCCGCGCTGCGGCGTCCGAGCGCGCCTTTCCAGAAGAAAAGCGGCGACGACCTTTCGATCGCCGCCGCCCTTTCCGTCAACCCAATCCTACTGAGAGTCCTTGAGCGCCTCGCGCATTTCCTGCCGGGCCTTGTGCATGTCTTCCCGCGCCTTTTGGAGCGCGTCGAATTTTTGCTGCTGCGCCGGCGTCAACAGCGGGCGAATCTGCGCATGGGTGTTGTCGCGGATTGCTTTCACTTTCTCCATCGACTCTTTGCGAGCCGCGATGATCTGCGGCTTCGCCTGATCCAGAATCGGCTGGATTTTCGCCTGTTGGTCCGGGGTCAGGTCCAGCGCCTTCGTCATCCGCTCCATGGAGTTGCCCCACTTGTGATGGCGATGATTCTGCCAGTCGTGACCTTTTTCCTGACCTTTCGGGTCCTGGGCGCCTGCGATTGAAATTGTGGCCAGCATGGCGAGGCAAGTGGCCGTGAGAGTGATCTGTCTTAGTTTCATTGTTTTATTTTATCTGGCAGCCCGTAGACCGGCCGCCGTTGTCAGGAGAAACCCGGAAGAACCGGCGAAGTTGCGCTCCGGCCTAAAAAAAAACGGGGACGCCCTGGCCGGCGATTATTTCGGTCGGTCCGCCAGAAAGAAATTCTGCAACTCGCCGTGCGGCGTAGCCTTCGCGAAACCATCGAAGCTTCCCGTCCTGGCCAATTCGTCCGCCGCCCGGATGAAGCCACCCCACGCCGCGCGCGCTAGACCGGAGCCCACGCTTACCCGGCGCACGCCCAGCCCAGCGCAATCGTCCATTGTCAGGCCGGCGGGTGCGCTTACCAGGACGTTGACCGGCTTCGGCGCGACTGATTTCACCACCGCCGCGATTTCCTCCCGCGTCCTGATACCCGGCGCGTAAAGGCAATCAGCGCCCGCCTCGGCGTAGGCCGTGAGACGCCGGATTGCTTCCTCGATCTCAACCCGGCCCACGAGAAAACATTCGGCGCGTCCCACCAGCACCACTCCGCTCTCGCCGATCGCTTGCCGCGCCGCTCGGATCCGTTCGACCGCGTAGTCCATCTCGTAGAGAGGTTTTTCCCTGTTCCCGGTCGAATCCTCGATCGACAACCCGGCGACTCCGGTCTCCACGCATCGGCGGACATTCGCGAAAACGCCCTCTGGGTCATCCGCATAGCCGTTTTCGAAGTCGGCATTCACCGGAACGTCGGTCGCGGCGACCAATTCGCGGATATGCTCCAGCATCATGTCGCACGGGACGCCGTTATCCGGCAGTCCCCGCGAAAATGCGAAACCGGCCGAGCTCGTGGCGATCGCCTTGAATCCCAGGTGTTGGAGATAACGCGCGCTGCCGATGTCCCAGGGATTCGGAAGGGCAAAGCAACCGCTTTGGTGCAGCTGGCGGAACGTTTGTCGTCGCTCGGTGATGCTCGGCATGGGGCCATTCCTACCTTATCTCGATCCGGATTTTCAAGGCGCGGCGTTTCGCCAAGCCTCTTGCTCTTGCTCTTGCTCTTGATCTTGCTCCTGATCTTTTCGGACAGCGGCGAGTCAACCCAGGATTATGAGCATGATCAGGAGCAGGAAAGTCGGCGGTTTGGAACCGCCTCCTTGGACCGGCCGAGAACCGGCCCTACCGCTGAACCCGGCGCGGAAAATTGAAAGTCGTTTCCTGGTGAAGGAACCCGGCGGTGAGCTGGAAGTGTTCAGTCCCGATCGTGCCGAGGATGTAGGAAGAAAAATCTTCCCGGCCATATTTGCCGGTCGATTTCCCGTAGAGAAAGCCGAGCTCGCCTCCGTAATAAAAACGGCTGGGAGCGGTCAGTTCGACAATGTTGTCGACCGGATTCTTGCTGTCCGTCGTTCTCGGCGCTGAATAGCTCAGCGGCTGGGTCGGATCAACGGCAGGCAAATAATTCTCCGCTGGCCGCATCGATCCAAACGCCGTCGAAAAAAGGAAACGGTCGCGATTCTCCAGCGAGACCCAGGGCGATTGGGCATAATCCAGCCCGGTCCCATCCAGGAGGAGCCGCTCCGGCCCGGACAGTTGCTGGGCGCCCAGAGGGAGGCAAAGAGCGAAAAATCCGAGAACGGCAGGAATGGCGCCTTTGATCATGGGAGAATTCTCAGCCGAAACGCCGCCAGCGCCAGCAAAATCTTGCCGGTCGGGCGCCTTACTTGTATCGCCGTGGCATGCGAGGTGGAGCATCGGGAGCGCTAGGGAGCCCCCCGATCGTAAACTTCAACCAGGCCGACGCCGGTGCCGTTGTTCAGTCCCGCGAGCAACACAGTGTATTGGCCAGGCGGCAGGGTCGTCGCTATGGCAGACTCGAGTTGGCTTGTCGGGGCAAGGCCCGCGGCGGTCAGCTCCGCGGCTTGAGCCGGATTATCCTGCCAATCGTTATTCGCGATCAGGAGCGATCCATTCGCGCCGCGCAGTTCCAACATTGGATTCGCCAGGGCATTGGGCACTCCCAAGGTAGTGAGGCTGGGGCCGATACCACGCACTACAATCCGGTCCTCCCCGCTGTTACCCCCCAGAATGAAGCCCGCGATCACGATCTTCGAACTCGTGCCGACAAAGGCCCGCGTGCTGATATTGGCCAGCTTCGAGTCCACTGTCTGACTCAGGTCGTACACTTCTACCACGCCGACGCCGGAAGTATTATTCTTGCCCCTGACGACCGCAGTATAGAGGCCAGGATTCAAGGTCGCATCAATCGCTGATTCCAAATTATCGTACGGCGCGAGGCCAGTGGCCAGGATCGCGGCTGCCTGGACAGGGTCATCTCGCCAGTTGTCGTTTGTGATCGTAGCAAATGCGCCCGGACCGTGCAGTTCCAACACCGGGTCATACAGCCTATCGAACTTCTCGTACATTGCCCCAATGACCCGAAGAACCACGTGTTTGGGAGCATTTCCCGTGATGATAAATCCACCGATGCCAACATTATCACCGGTCTGAACTCGCATCCGGGTCGAAAGATTGATGGCCTGAGCCGCCGGAGTTGAACTGGGGGTTGCAGTTGGAATTGGCGTTGTGGTTGGCGTTGGGGTTGGCGAGGGCGGTGTTGGAGTCGGCGTAGGAGGAGTGGGGGTTGGCGAAGCGGGAGTTGGGGTCGAGGTCGGCGTGGGTGAGCTTTGCGCCGGGGCCACTGAGATAGGCAGGGTCCGCAATGTAGTATTTCCGCTGTTATCCGTGACGCCGAGGCGAACGGAATAATTCCCCGGCGCCGGAAAGATCTTAGTTGGGTTTTGGGCGGCGGAAAACGTGCCGTCGTCGAAGGTCCATTGATAGTCCGCGATTGTTCCGTCCGGATCGGTGGCACTCGCCGTGAAGTTCACGCTCAATGGGGGTGCAC
>JBAPMH010000597.1:0-6773 GCA_049278515.1 Chthoniobacterales bacterium | reverse complement strand
CTCCTCACCCGCTACATATCCTCATCCCGTTTTTTTTTGGTCGCCTGATCACCGACGGCGTCCTCGTTTTTTCCGGCAAATACGCCAGCGCGAACCTGAGCGATTTGCTTCACGGCGAGGCGAATTGGAAAAGCATCATGACGCTCGTCGCCGGCCTGGTCATCATCAGCATCTTCCTCTTCGTCGACTGGCGCCAGCTTCTCGAACACAGGAAACTCCGCTTCCGCTTCAGGATTCTGAAGTAAATTGGCAAGACGCAGTCGAGCCGGAGTCAGATGGTAGGGCGCCGTAACGTAGGAGTCGCAGACTCCGAGGCCGGGCCTGCAAACGCTGTCGAGCCGGACACCGATCGACGACTGAAGCCATGCTGGCTCGACTGAGTCTCGCCCTACCATCGTGACAGAGACACTGTCGGCATGCCCGTCGTGCCGGCAGAGAAGACGAGGCCGCCGTTTCCTCCTCGAACGGCTCGCCGCGGCGCGCCGTCTCCATTGCCCGTCTGCAGCGCGCCATCTTGACGGCTTTAAGCCGTCAAGATTCTCAAGAGCGTTCCAGCACAAACTGAAGTCGAGGATTATTCCCCAGCGGACTTTGTCATCGCGCTGAAATCAGTGCAGGCGACCACGAGAAAAAGCTCATCGCCATCTTGACGGCTTTAAGCCGTCAAGATTCTCGAGCGCGTTCCAGCACGAACTGAAGTCGAGGACTGTTCTCGCCGGGCTTTGTCGTCGCGCTGAAATCAGTGCAGACGACCGCGAGAGAAAGCCCTGCCGTTTCCGCCAGTGCCCGCATTTCCTCAGGGGTGAACAATTGCCATTCGAAATCATCCCCGCCGCCACCGGCGTAATCGAGATGCACAAAGAGCCTGCCTTTCTCGACGTGCTTCTGTTCGCGAACGCTCCCGGAGGGCAGGTCAAAATCCCGTGTTCCGTGATGCACCTCGAAGAACTCCGGGTTCCACAGATCAAGAATCATCCGCCCGCCTTCGCGCAAGCCATCCGCCAGTCGTTTCAGCAGGTCGCCATTGGCCGGCGCGTCAAAATAACCAAAGCTTTGCGACATGAGAACGACCACGTCGCAAGCGCCCCGAGGCGGCGCGTAATCGCGGACATCGGCGTGGACGTATGTCGGTCCGCCCCCCAGCTCGCGGGCCCGCGCAATCGCAGCGGCATCTCGCTCAATACCGGTCACCGCGTAACCGTGCTGAGCAAGCGCACGGGCATGCCGTCCCATTCCACAACAGACATCGAGAACATCCCGATACCGCGGCAACGGAGCGCAGGCGCAAATAAAATCTGCTTCCTGATTTGTGCGGCTCTCGGCAATGCCGGCGTGGAAGAGCCTGAACCAATCTTGTGAATACGAATTTGTCGTCTGGCTCATTAATGCATTTCGTGGTGGATCGGCCGCTCCGGCGGGCGATGGCGCTAAGGCAAGACCCGCGATTCCCGTTTACTATTCGAATCCCGCCTGCGCCTGATTAGTTTCCCTGGCGTGACAGACCCCGTCGAGTTTGAAGATTCGGTGCCCTTCTCCATCGAAGACGAGAAGTTCGATCTGATTTATCCCGCGAAAATTCGAAGGCTTTCCCCGATTTTCTGGACGCCCGTGGCCGTGGCGGCGGAAGCTGTGAAGTGGCTCGTCTCGGCGCCCGGCCAGCGTGTGCTCGATATCGGATGCGGACCGGGGAAGTTCTGTCTGGTGGCGGCATCTCTCGCGGACGGTCAGTTCACTGGAGTAGAGCAGCGAATTGATCTGGTAACAGCGGCGCGACAGGCTGCGATTGAGCTGGGAATTCCACCTGCAGATGACGCGGATAGGGATTCTAAAGACAGAAAGACGTCGCCCAGCCATTCTCTTCATCCGCGTAATCCGCGGTTGATTCCCGGCCTTTCCCACGTTTCCGGAGTGGAATTCATCCACGATAATATCGTCGAAGTGGACTTTGCCGCTTACGACGCTTTCTACCTCTTCAACCCTTTCGAGGAAAACATATTTCAGGGGAACAAGATCGATCGCACCGTGCCGCTCTCGCCGGAGCTATTCCGGAAATACACGAGCCATGTCTCGGCCCAATTGGGGGCGCGGCCGATCGGCACCCGCGTCGCGACCTACATGGGCTACGCCAATGACATTCCATCCTGTTACTCCTGTGTATCCACGCGCTTCGGCGACGACCTGAAGCTTTGGACCAAGGAGCGGGAATACGATGCCGATCTGGAAAGCTTCAAGGTCTCACGCAGCTATCACGGCTCCAGCGGCTGGCGGGCCCCGCGCGCCTGAAAGACTTTGCTGGCGCGGGGTGTCATCCCGAACCGCGCAGACGGTGAGGGACCTCTCAGGCGCTAACCAGTTACACAAGCCAAGGCGACCAGGTTCGGGAGTGTTTCCTGCGAGCATCGCGCCAGCGTTTTCAGCGTGCCGCAGATTGCAACTGTGAGGTCCCCTCGGCGCGCTTCGCCAGCCTCGGGATGACATGCCAGGCTGGGCATGGCTCGTTATCGCGCCGCGGCTTTTTCGGCATAAATTGGAGAGCTGCCGTTTATGCCCTTCGTTATCGCGCTGCTCTTCATCGTTGCCTTGATTCTCGCGATGCCGCTTTTGCTGGTGCTGCGTTACCGCGCCGGCACGGCGCGCCGGATGGGTCGTCACTGGATCGCGACCACGAACCTCGTGATGATGGCTTCATCGGCGGGACTTTTCCTCTGGGCGGCCGCCATCACCGGTCTTTGGATTCCAAGGGCGTTCCCCTATTCGCTCGCCGGTCTTCTCGCCGGGATTTTTCTCGGATTTCTCGGTTTAACGCTGACTCGTTGGGAGCGGACGCCGCGAACTCTGCATTACACGCCCAATCGCTGGCTCGTCCTTCTCATCACCCTCGCCGTCACGAGCCGCCTGCTCTACGGCGTCTGGCGCGTCTGGCATTCCTGGCGCACAACCGGCCCCGACGGTTCCTGGCTGGCGTCGGCCGGCATCCCCGGCTCGATGGCAGTCGGCGCGCTGGTGATCGGTTATTACCTCGCTTACGCGGCGGGGGTGAGCTGGCGGCTAGGGAGAATTAGCGACTTAACGACTGAGTGACTTAGCGAATTGAACTCCGCCAAGTTCGTCATTCGTCATTTTGGCCACCTTCGGCAATCCCCTATGCGTTCACCACTTTGGTGCCCGCGATCAGATCGTGAATGCACCGACGTTCCTCACCGAAAATGAAACAGGCATCAACGAGGGGAAAAATGCTGCCCACGATTGGGATCCCGTTAATGAATCCCGGAACGATTAGCCGGAGTAAGCAGGCATGGACAAAGCCCGGATTGGAACCATCGGCGTATTTCACGATCTTCACCGACATCATTTTCTTGCCGATTGTCTGGCCGCGAGTGGTCAGCAGGTAAATCTGGATCGCCAGAAGCGCGAGAAAAGCAACGCCGATAAGGATGCCACCAATTATCTGGAGCGTGTCGTTATCGTCAGCTCCAATCCACAGCAAAATGCCGCCAGGAGCGCAGCAGAGGCAGAAGAGAAAACCATCGATCAACACGGCCAGCAGCCGGCTCCCTCGTCCCGCGAGGTTCGGATCGATGGCCCTCACCACCGGGGAAAGCGGCACCCCAGCCGCCGACGCGACGGGTGGTGTTCCGATCGCCGGCGGTGCTCCGGGCACCGGGACTGCCCCGGCGGGAAGCACTTGGCTGACCGGTTTCCAGTCTGCCATTCCTTCGAACCAGGCCAGGTCGCTCCCCGCGATCGATCCTGCCGCGAGCATTTCTCTCACCTGCGCCTCGGAGTAAGGCCCCATTCGTTGTCCGTTTTTTGCGATGTGAATTTGCATAGAGATTTTCTGATCTTGGCTAGCTGGAGACGGGCGAAGACTAGAGAATTCGAGAAGAATCTGACAAGCGCGAAACGTCTTTCATTTTGAAAAGCTGCACCAGAAGAGCGTACGCTTTATCGCCGATGCCGGGAGACGTGCCTTCACTTGGGCCGCCCACGCTGAGAGTTTCGATGCGAAAGTCGATGAGCCATTGCCGGATTTTTTCGGCAGCACGTGAATCATCCACCCCGCAAACCAGCAACGGTTTCTTGGAACGACCCGAGCATTCGATCGCCCAAGCCGTCCCGGAATCGTCCGTTGCAGGGCGACCGCTCAGGTTGCCAGCCCGCAGCACCAGCGTCCCATCCGAATCCCGGACATTCCATTCCGTCCGCTGAGATCGCGGGACCTCGGGCGCGGCCGGACTTCGATCTCGCTCTGTTTCGCGCAACGGAAACTCAGCCGGAATTTCTCCCGCCTCAGACACGCGTCCCGGCGGACACCATCCGCCGATCGTCAACCCACACTCCCGCGCCGCTCGCAACGCCGCCTGATCCACGCCGGTCTGGCCGCCGCTGATTACCTTGTGCAATGCGCTCATGATTGTCCGAGAAGCAAACGCGCATTCCCTCTGCCACCCTCAATCTTCTATCCTCCACCCTCACTGCCTTGCCTCCGGGCAAGCACCGCCGCCAGCAAACACCCATAGATTATCGCGTGCAGGATGGATGCGACGAAACCGAACACCGTGAAAACCCACGCCCGGCTGATCCGTTCGCCACTTTGAAAAACCCATTGCTGGAGGAAGGTCTGCGCCAACGGCAGCAGAAAGCAGAGAACCACCGCGAGTCCAAAACCGAGCATCGCCCAAGAGATGTGGCGCGATCCCGCTTCTGACTTAGCGACGAGGATCACGCAGGCGAGCCCGCAGACGAGCAATGTCGGCGCGTTCACCGCTAACATCGAAAGAAAGATTCTCAGCTGGTCGCCTGTGTTATCCATAATGCAGTCCAGAAGAGAACAGCGCAGGAGCGAAAGCGAGCCGAAACCAGCTCGTCAGGCCGCAGCCAGCTTAATCATACCCAGCCTTCCACCTTACCCTGTCGTTCCAGACCCGGCCGTTTCGACTGCAGTCGCAATCACATCAACTTCGGCTTCCAGGTGAAGAAAAAGAAGAGGATGAACGCGAGGAACCCCGCGCCGGTAATGAGCTGGACGACGAAGGAAACGAAGAGCAACCGATAAAGGCCCTGCGTTCGCCAGATCCAATACGCGGCCACGATGAGAACTACGATCGGTTCAAGGATCGCCAGGAAAAGATTGATAATGTCCGGATCGTTCCACCGATAATGGTTCGTCAGCCAGCCCCCGGTAATGAGACCCCGATATATCCACGCCGCCGCGATCACGATAACCAGCGAGTAAATGATCGGCTTCGTCTTCATCCTTCCGGATAAGATCAGCCGCTTCCCGGAAGAGCGAGAGGAATCGCGTCGTTACCGGGCAACGCTTCAGTTGCCCATGTGCAGCCGGCGCGGCCGCGTAACAATTTTAGCGAGATTGCCGAATCTCTTCGTCTCAACGATGAATGTTTATGTTCCCACGCTTCCTTTCAGTCACGTGCGCCTTGCTCATCGCCGCGAACTGCGTCGCCGATCCTGGTTCAGCGGCACAACGCAAAGCAGTCCTGGCGGGCTTGAGCAAAAAATCGCTCACCGGAAAGATAACGTCGTGGAAGGTCAACATCCTCAACATCAGCGGCGACTGGGCCTTCGCCGACGTCACCCCGCTCGATAAGGCAGGCCATCCGCTCGCGGAACAGAAAGTGGCGGTCTTGCATCACATCCACAGTCCGGGCGCTGATCAGGGTTGGAAAGAACTCGATCTCTCGAAAGTACCTTCTGATCCCAACGAGGAGGAATACGGCCCCGGCTTCCAGAAAAACATCCGGAAAACGTTCCCTTTCCTGCCCAAAGAGATCTTCGCGAAGCGTTGAGGTCGGGAGATACCCTAGTGGTCCGTCGGCCAGATCAAATCGAGAATCAACGATTTGGTCGTGATGTCGGTGGCCTGGGGTGGGTCGCCGGTGACCAGGACGCGATTTCCAGCGCGGCTCAGGCGATCGGCCCGGTAGTAGTCGGGCTTGGGCTCGGGCATCAGGTCGTTGACGATCACCATCCCGGTGTCTTTTCTCCAAAGAAATCCTACATCGGGCGGATCGCCGTCCGTCCTGACCCCTGCGATCAATGAGCCGGTCACGATCCGGGCGTCGTCGGAGATATCGGTGACGCTGCTATAAGTGAAGAAGTGCTCATGACCGTTTTCGGGGAGGATGTTGAAGACGCCATTGCGCGGCGCGCTTGGCCCCCTGGTCCAGAAAAAGGGCGCCCGGTCGCAGTCGGGATCGCCGCTCCCGATACAGGAAGCTCTCATCGCGAGCGATCCGCCGGCGGCGGTCCCGGGAC
Source organism: Chthoniobacterales bacterium (assembly GCA_049278515.1). Lineage (GTDB taxonomy): Bacteria > Verrucomicrobiota > Verrucomicrobiia > Chthoniobacterales > UBA10450 > AV80. Next base: position 497 of record JBAPMH010000597.1, on the reverse strand, counting down.
CGTTGGCACAACTCAGGTCGACAACGCTGAGGCCGTTTGGCGGCTCGAAGATCTCCAGGTTGCCGCTGCTGTCCCAGCGCATCAGGACAATGCGCCCATCGGGCAGGGTCCCGGTGCCGAAGATAACCCCTCCGTCGGTGACGAACACGGCGCTGCTGGAAACGGCAGGCCCGGCATCGAGCGGCCGTTCCGCCCCACTCACCCAGCTCGTCGCCTGCATGGTCTCGAATTTCTCGCCCGAAGCCCCGACAATGACCTTCCCGTCGCTGGTCATCGGACGTTGGTGGACCGGTCCAAAAATATTTCCCACCGTCGACCAGCGCTGACTGCTTGGCAGCAGTTCGAAGACGCGCTCTTTCCAGATCGCCGCCTCAAAAGGTGGATGGATGAAGTTGCCCACCACGCCTGCGATCAGATTACCATCCTTCGTGACGGCGAGGGCCCCGCCGGTCTCCTCGAAAGGTCTGGGTGTGTCGAGGAACTCCAGACCCTTTTCT
>JBAPMH010000596.1:0-1670 GCA_049278515.1 Chthoniobacterales bacterium | reverse complement strand
GACCAAATAGTGAAAAAGAAACTCAAAGTCCTCGCCATGTTCGACGCCATCCGTCCCACCACGATCGACCAGGACCTGAGCAAGGAGATGAAGACCGAGGATTGGAAGACGGAGGCGAACGTCCTCGCCGCGCTGAACACGCTCGGCCATCCGACGGAGCATCTCGCCATTTTCGACAACCTGGATTTCGTCCGGCAAAAACTGGAGAGCTTCGCGCCGGACGTGATCTTCAACCTGGCGGACCAGTTCAAAAACAATCGCGGGTTCGACCAGAACATCGCGTCGCTCCTCGAGATGCAGGGAGTGCCGTTCACCGGTTGCGGCGCGACCGGGCTCGTCCTTTGTAAACACAAAGGGACCTCGAAAAAGATCCTCGGGTACCACCACATTCACGTGCCGAATTTCGTCGTGATCCCGCGCGGGCAGCGGATCGCGCGCCTGAAACGGCCCAAGTTCCCGCTCCTCGTGAAACCGGTGAAGGAGGAAGCCTCCTACGGCATTTCGCAGGCGTCGTTCGTGACGAGCGACGAGCAATTCAGGGAACGAGTCGCCTTTCTTCACGAAAGCCACGATTGCGACGTGATCGCGGAGGAATACATCGAGGGCCGCGAGTTCTACGTCAGCATCATGGGAAATGCGAAGCTGACGGTGTTCCCGATCCGCGAGCTGGTCTTCCGCGAAGTGCCGCCTAACGAGCCCAAGATCGCGACCTACCGGGCGAAGTGGGATGAGGAATACCGAAAGCGCTGGGGATTGAACAATGTTTTCCCCGAAGATCTACCGGCCGCGCTCGTGGCGGAGGTCGAGGACATTTGTAAACGGATATACCGGTTGCTCACCATTGAGGGTTACGCCCGAATCGACTTGCGGCTGACCGCCGACAACAAATTCTACTTCATCGAGGCAAACCCGAATCCTATTCTGGCCGAGGACGAAGACTTCGCCCAGGCCGCGGCGAAGGCGGGCGTGTCCTACCCGCAGTTGATCGACCGGATCATCGGAATCGGGATGCGAACGGTGCGCGGATAACGTCGGAGGACGTCCTTCCGTGGAGCGCATCAGCAAAAGCCGAACTGCCGCAGGAGCGAGACTGCTCCTCGGCCTTTGCCTGCTGGCATCCGCCTCCGAGGCGTTGGCCGTCAGCCCGCTCGTAACTGACGATGCCGACACGGTTGAGCCCGCCAAGTTGCAGCTCAACTGCGATTTCTTTTTCTTCCGAACCGGTTCGACCTCGTTGTGTTCCGGGCAGATCAACCCAGTCCTCGGCCTGACTCCTCGCCTCGAGCTCGGCGCCATCTTCGGCTATCAATGGCGCAATAGTTCCGGGTCGACGCCAACAACCGGCGATGCCGACGACATAACGGACCTGACGATCGCGCCCAAGTTTCGCCTCTGGCAAAGTCCCGACGACAAACTGAAATTCAGCGCGCGCCTGGACCTGAAACTTCCGACCGCCTCGAAGCGAAACGGGCTTGGCACCGGCGATCCGGATGTTGGATTGGTTGGGATCGCAACTTACAAGCTGGGGAAAACCAGCTTCGATTCCAACTTCGGTTACTACGCCATCGATATTTCCCGCGCCGATTTCGAAAACGACCGCTGGTTCGTCGGCGAGGCGGTCCGGCACGAGATGAACGAGAAGTGGACCATCGTTGCGGAAGCGTATGGCC
>JBAPMH010000595.1:0-4144 GCA_049278515.1 Chthoniobacterales bacterium | reverse complement strand
GTAGAAAAGAGCGTGTGTCTGTCGCCCCGTTCGGGGCTTTCGCTTTTCGAATTCGTATCCCGGAGTTTCGTTGACGCTTCACTCCCGGCTTCATTCCATCGCACCTCCCGTGCTTTCTGGAGCGGCGGTCAATGATTCGAAGCACCTTCCGTTTGCCGTGCTCTAGTTCCAAATGCAGAAGAAGCTCTTCGCCGAACTCGGCCTCGCCCCCGAGATCCTGAAGGCGATTGAGCGGATAGGGTTCGAAGAAGCGTCGCCCATCCAGTCCGCGGCGATTCCTGTCTTGCTGGAAGGGGCCGACGTCGTCGGTCAATCGCAGACCGGTTCGGGGAAAACGGCGGCGTTCGGGATCCCCGCTATCCAGCTCGTAGATCCGGGTTTGCGCGCCCCGCAAGTTTTGATCCTCTGTCCGACGCGGGAACTGGCCGTTCAGGTGGCGGAAGAGATCGCGAAGCTCGCGTTTTTCAAGCGCGGCGTGCGCGAATTGCCCATCTACGGCGGTCAATCCTATGAGCGTCAGTTCAGGGGGTTGCAGGCCGGCGCGCAAATTATCATTGGCACCCCGGGCCGCGTCATGGATCACCTCGAGCGCAAAAGCCTGAAGCTCGATGAGATCAGGATGGTCATTCTCGATGAAGCCGACCGGATGCTCGACATGGGTTTTGTCGACGACATCAAGACGATCCTGCGCCAGGTGCCGGAGAAACGGCAGACCGTGTTCTTTTCCGCCACGATTCCGCGGCCCATCCAGAATTTGATTCAAACCTTCACGCGCAATCCCGTGAACGTGCGCGTCGAAGCGGAAGCGATGACGGTTCCCGCGATCGAACAGGTTTACTACGAAGTCGATCGCCGCTCGAAACTCGAAGTGCTTTGCCGGTTGATCGACCTCGAGGACGTAAAGCTCGCGATCATTTTCTGCGCGACCAAGATGATGGTCGACGAACTGACCGAGCACCTCATCGCGCGCGGCTACGGCGCCGACAAGTTACACGGCGACATGACCCAGGCAATGCGCGAGCGCGTCATGGGCCGGTTCCGCAAACGGAAGGTAGAGTTTCTCGTCGCCACCGATGTCGCCGCCCGCGGCCTGGACGTGGACGACATCGAAATTGTCTTCAACTACGACCTGCCTCACGACGGCGAAGATTACGTCCATCGGATCGGCAGAACCGGACGCGCGGGCAAAGGCGGAAAGGCGGTGACCTTCGTGGCCGGACGTGAAATCTATCGCTTGGAAAATATCCAGCGGTTTACCAGGAGCCGCATCCGGCGGGAAAAAATTCCATCCGCCGAAGAAGTGGAGGGCAAACGGGCCAGCGCTTTCGCCGAAGCGTTGCGCGATACCCTGGAGAAGGGCGAATACAAACGGCACGACGAGCTCCTCGACCGTCTCCTCGAACAGAACTATTCGCCCACTGACATTGCGTCCGCGTTGATTCATTTGTTAGGCGAGGACAAATCCCGCGAAGCAGAGGCGATTCCAGAGGATCGCCGCCCTGTTCGTCCTGCTCATACTCCTGATCGCTCCCACCGCCGCCTCCCCGACCCCGGCGCCCGGGAACGACGTGAGCGCGGCCGCGATGAAGCCGGGCCGGTCTCACACGAATCCGGGATGGTCCGCCTCGCGTTCAATGTCGGTCGCGCCCACGCGGTTCAGCCCGGTGATTTTGTCGGCGTGATTACGGGGGTTACCGCCATTCCAAAAGGTGAGATCGGCGCGATCCATCTTCAGGACACAAAAACATTCGTCGATGTCGCCGAACCAAGGGTCGCGCTCGTTCTGAAAAAACTGAACGGCATCAAGTTCAAAGAGCGCAAGCTTCTCGTCCGCATCGCGGTTTAGGAGTGGCCGCGGAATTCGAGCGGTTTTGGATCTCGGCTAATCTGCAAAACCTGAGTACGAATCAGCGATGACCGCAAAGGATATTCTGGCAGAACTGAAACCGCTCGGAAGCGAGAGCTATAAGCGGGTCATGTCCAAACACGGCGTCCGCGAGCCCTTCTTCGGGGTGAAGATCTCCGACCTGCAAAGCATCCGGAAACGGATCAAAACGAATTACCAGCTCGCGCTCGACCTCTACGAGACCGGGAACTACGACGCGATGTATCTGGCCGGCTTGATCGCCGACGACGCCCGCATGACCCGGAAAGACCTGACTCGCTGGGTCACCAGGGCGACTCATAGCGCTCTCGCCAGCTTCACCGTCGCGTGGGTCGCGGCCGGCAGCTCCCATGGCTGGGACCTGGCACTCGAGTGGATCGATTCCAGGAAACCTCTCGCCGCCGAGGCCGGATGGGCTACGCTGCGCAGCATCGTCTCCATCACCGATGACGCCGAGCTCGACCTCGCGGCGTTGAAACGTCTCCTCGGTCGCGTCCGCAAGACAATTCACCAGGCCCCGAACGATGTCCGCTCCCAGATGAATGCATTCGTCATCGCCGTCGGTTCCTCTGTGCAATCACTCACCGACACCGCCATTCGCATCGGCCACCAGATTGGCCCCGTTAGCATCGACATGGGCGACACCTCATGCCGGGTCCCCTTTGCGCCAGACTCCATCGAAAAGGTGCAAAAACGCGGCGCGATCGGCAAGAAGCGCAAGATGGCGAAGTGCTAGACTACTTCGGATCACCTGCCTCACTCTCCAGCGGGCGTAGGTGGATCGTGCGCTCCGCGCGCGATGCGTAGTTTTGCGCGCGCGTCGGCGCGGACTTTCCGATCATCGAGCGACGGAGCGCTCGTGCTCGACTGCCCTTCCCGGTGAGCGCCGGAGGCGCGCCGGAATTGAGCCCGGAGCGCAGCGCAGCGGAGCTCCGGGTAGTCTGTCTCCAAATTTCCAAACCCCGCGAGGGGTGACGGAAACGTGGAATCGCGATCCCCGCATGACATCCGTCGCCCCGTTCCGGGGCTTTCGCCTTTCGAATCCGTTTCCCGGAGTTTCGCTGGCGCTTCACTCCGGGCTTTATTCCAACGAGCGACGGAGCGCTCGATCCACCTTTATGAGGCCCGTCAGCATGCGGGCTTGCCAGGCTTGGCCGCTCCTGCCACTCTCGTCATCGAACCCGGTCTCCCCGCCGAACCCCAACCCCAACCCGAGCACACCCCTATGAGCGCAAATCAACCCCAAGACGTCATCCCTTCCGGATGGATCGGCGGATTCGCCGAATCAAATCCGGACTTTGCCTATCCGAATCCGGACCTCTCCTGTCTCCCCATGTTGAAGAACATGGACAACATCGACAAACTCGACCGCCAGCAAGGCGTGGAATGGCCCGAGTTTAGTTGGGAGACCCAAAAGGGGAAGGCCGACCCCAAGCGGTGTTTTCAGATGTTCGCTCCCTACATTTCCCGGCTCGGTTACACCAATAAAGGAAGGGTCTATTCCATCATCTGTCCGCAACAGGGGATTTGCCATCCCAAGATAGGCTGCATGAATGTGGAAGTCACCGTGACCGGCCAGCGAGGCTGGGTAAACGAGACAACCAGGGAGGTCGCGGCGGATATGAGCATTGAGGCTCAGATTTGGTTTAGTCCGTTCGCAGACGAAAATCCGATCTTTCAGATCTTGTGGAACAGTTTCAAGGACAGCAAACTCCCATTTCCCAAGGACAAAGCTCATTCAATCAAGGTCACCGCTCATAAGTCGGGGGACCCCGGCCAACCGATCTTTCCCGTTCGGAAGGGCCAGACCGATCTATTTAAGAGTCCTGACTTTGCCATTCACAAGGAAGCCTGGGCGGTGGCAAATATCGAAGTAGAGATCGGTCCGATCAAAAAGACGAATGACGCCCTCGTCGACCAGTTTAACCAGCTGGTCATGGACATCTTCAACCTGGGTGCCGGTAACATGCTCCAGCCTGGCAACCTGCTCTCCTGGAACGTCTGGTTCACGGCGCCCAAGCCCGTAAACCGGGAGGAGTGGAGGACGCACGCAGAGCGTTGGCGCAAATCCATCGATGAGGGGCACGGAAGCCCCGATGGTTCTGGAAACGATGCACACTACTTCGATGGCACGCTTTTCAGTCCCGTTGAAGAATTAATCGAGGAGAAGGTCAAAGAAATCATCGCTTGGGTCTGGAAACATCTTTAGGAGCGAAGCTGAGGTCGAAATTGTAGGGCGTCCGCCGCGGCGGACGCCGG
>JBAPMH010000594.1:0-5981 GCA_049278515.1 Chthoniobacterales bacterium | reverse complement strand
CATCTTGAGCCTGCGATCCGGATCGCTGCGGAAAGCGGGAAGCTGGTTTTCCGCCTCGATGCTTTTTCTTTATGCGGCGGCGTTTTCGTTCGCTTACCTCACGCTTCCGGCGGGAACCGGTGCTTTGCTCCTCTTCGGCGCCGTGCAGGCGACCATGATTTTCTGGGCGTTGCAAAGCGGCGAACGCCTCGCCTGGCGGCAACATCTCGGACTCGTCTTCGCGCTCGCTGGACTCGTGGCCCTTGTTTTCCCCGGCCTCTCCGCGCCGCCGCTCGGGGGTTCAATCCTGATGCTTACGGCTGGCGTTGCCTGGGGCATCTATTCCCTCCGGGGAAAAAACGCGGGGGACCCGGTGCGGGCGACCGCTGGTAATTTTGCGCGGGCCGTTCCCTTCGCCGTGATTCTGAGCCTCGCCTCGCTCCCGTGGATCAGGCTGGATCGCGCCGGGATTGTTTACGCTATCCTGTCCGGAGCGATCGCGTCGGGAGCCGGTTATGCGATTTGGTACACGGCGTTGCCGGGCTTGAAAGGGGCCAGCGCCGCCAGCGTTCAACTCCTGGTGCCGGTTCTGGCCGCTGCCGGCGGTATTCTGTTTCTTGGCGAATCAATCACGCTGCGCCTGGTCCTCGCATCGGTGGCGGTGCTGGGAGGGATCGGGCTCGTGGTATGGAAGAGGAGGGCAAAGGCCCGAGGAAAACGCCTGACGCCTAACGACAGAAGAAAGTTTTAGATCTTGCGGACCGCGACGAGCAAAGGTGGGATGAATTGCCGTGTGGAGCTCGACCAAACAGCATCGTATTTATTCGCGACCCTTTCCCAGCCTTCATGTTCGAACTCAGTGAAAGGGTCCATCGCAGCGCAGAAGAATGACTGGGAAAGAACTAATGAGAAAGAAGGAACTGGGCGACTTGAGAAGGAACGGCTCCTAGTTCTTCGTGCCGAAAACCAGGGCAAGGGCCCAGGCTGTCGAAGCCACAAAACCACCCAGCGACAGGGCAACCAGGAGCACGGTTGCGGCGCGCTCCAGCACTGTAAGGAAAAGGTCCATGACGTAAACGGGGCCGAGACCCTTACCGATAGTAACCCCACGCGTTCGCGAAAGTTGCGAGAGAGACCTCAGAGAAAGCTCGCCTTTCAAATGAGTGGGTCGTTAGGCTGCACAGATGAACATTAAACGTCTGCTCCTGGCCATCATCGTGGGTTGGGCTGTGGTCTTTGGGACCGACATGCTCGTTCATGGCCTCTGGCTGGGACCGCTTTATCACGCAACCCAGGCCCTCTGGCGACCGGAGACTGAAATGCATGCCTACATCTGCTGGATGTTCGTCGCCCAATTTCTGATCGCGGCCACCTTCGTGATTGTCTGGGCGAAAGGTTTCGCGGGCCGCAGTGCCGGCGAGGGCGCCGTCTTCGGCCTGCTCCTGGGAATTTTTCAGCAGACCTGGGCCATGATTCTTTATGTGGTCATGCCGCTGCCGGCGGAACTGGCGGTAAAATGGTTCGTCGCGGGGCTTGTCCAGGCGATGTTACTCGGGATCGTGACCTCTTTCGTCTATGAGCCCGCCGCACCGACCGCCGGGTAGAGCGCCGCGCGGCATAGCGTCGGGAAAAGAAAAGCGGCGGCGACCTTTCGATCGCCGCCGGCTGTTTCTCCGAGCGAAAGCGTTTACTTTTTCTTGGCGTCTTCCATTTCCTGCATCGCCTTGCGCATGTCTTCGTGCGCCTTTTTCATCGCATCGAATTTCTGCTGTTGCTGCGGCGTCAGGAGGGGACGGATCTGGGCCCCGGCGCTCTCCAGAAGGGCGTGCATTTTTTGCATCGCTTCCTGGTGAATGGCTTCGATCTGCGGTTTGGTCTGGTCGATGATCGGCTGGACCTTCGCCTTTTGCTCATCGGTGAGCTCGAGGTCCTTGCTCAAATGATCGAACGGATTGCCCATCATGTGCTCCGGGCCCGGCCCGTGGTGTTCGTGCTTCATCCCGGGTTCGCCGGCCTGAAGATAAACGAGGCCGCCGAGCGTCAGGGCGCCGGCGGCGAGAAGTGTCATCAGTTTTCGTGTCATTGTTTGTTTTGTTCCTTGTTTTTGGGCGCAATCAGAGCGCCTCTTTCAACAATGGATGACCGAAAGCCGGGCCGGATGGTTACAGACTTGTTGAGAATATTTTTCCCGCCGCCCAATTCCCCCGATTATTTTGTAACCTCCCGGCGGGCTGCCCTGTCTTTTCCAGTAGTGTGGACTGTCTTCGCTTTACATGGCTGATGAGGAAGTCTCGCGGAATTTGGTGGCGGCGGCGTTGCGCGACGATGACGAAGCCGCGCGCGAACTGGTCCGGAGGCTTTACCCTTTGGTGGCGAAATTGGTGCGCGCACACCGGCCGGCACGCAGCGCCGAGGAGGATCTTTGCCAGATGATATTTATCAAGGTGATGCAGAAGTTATCTCAGTTTTCCGGCAAGGTGCCGCTCGAGCATTGGGTCTCGCGCATTGCCATCAATACCTGCATCAACCAAATCCAGGCGGAAAAAGCGCGGCCCGAGTTGCGCGAAGCCGATCTGAGCGAGGAGCAGGCCGCTCTCGTCCGGAACCTCGCGACGACGGCCGGCGAGCTCGCCCCTGATCAGAGTTTTGCGTCCCGAGAGCTGGTCGAGCATCTTATGAGCGCGCTTCAACCAGCCGAGCGACTCGTGATCGATCTCCTTTACCTGCAGCAGCAAACCGTGGCGGAAATCCAGAAAACTACTGGTTGGAGCGGCGCCCTGGTGAAGGTGCGCGCTTTTCGGGCCCGGCAGAAAATGAAAAAGCGGATGGCGACGATGTCCGCGAAGGAGCGCAGATGAACCCAAGGGGGAACGATCTGGACCGCCTTCTTCGTTCGGCCGCCGCTGCTCCCGGCGAAGCAACCCCGGAAGTGCCGTTCGGTTTCGAGACGCGCGTGGTCGCATTGTGGCGAGCCGGGGGAACGAGCGCGATTGATCTGGCGGACCTTACCCGGTTTGTTCGCCGGGCGGGTGTGATTGCTGCCGCGGTGCTCGTCCTGGCTGCTGGCGGCGCTTACCGGCAATTCGCCGAGAATGCCGCGTTGAGCCTGCCGCAAGCGAACGAATACGCCATCGCCGATTCCGCGATCCAGACAGAATTCTCCGAATGAACAACGCCCTGAAGTGGAAGCTCGCTTTCGCCTTCCTTCTCGTCTTCTTCGCCGGGACGATGACGGGATTTTTTGGCACGTTCCATCTCCGGCACCATTTTCTCGGGCCGCCGCACTCCGGCGAAGTGAACGAACGGATGCGAGAGCATTTGCGCCGCGCTTTGGATTTGACGGCGGAACAGGAAACCAAGATCGCGCCCATTGTCGATTCGACCACGACCAAGCTGGAAGCGATCCGGATCGAAACAGCGGAACGCGTGCGTGCCGTCATGGAGGAATCGAAGCGGCAAATCACTCCCCAGTTGTCTCCGGAGCAGCAAAAGAAACTCGAGAAACTTGAGACGCAACATCGCAAGCTGATGATTCACCACCATTTTCCGCCGCCGCCCAAAGACGAACCCTCGCCTTGAAGATTCCGAACGACGCCGACTTCCTGATCAAGCGCTTCGAGCAGCCCGACGAAGTGCGCGTCTTCGCGAAGGGCAAATTCGAGATCGTGAAGATCGGCTCGATGACGATCGGGCGCGGCTGCTATTATGAAATGAAAGCCGGCGATCTTTTTTACATCGGGCCCGGCCACGACAGCTGGGTAGTAGGCAACGAACCGTACGTCTCGCTCCACTTCCTCGGCGCCGAGCATTACGCGTCGTAAACGCCGTCATCCCGAGCGTAGTCGAGGGATCCCGTAGCGGTACCTTTAAGCTTTCATGCCCGGCTTCCTCGACTGCGCTTCGCTTCGCTCTGAATGACGGTCGGGGGGCCGCGGCTTCTGGTCTGGAAAGCGCGGACAGGGCGGGTGGTATCTGCGCCGGTGCTTTGATTTCCGAATGGAGAAGATGACGCGGCGGGAGGAACTGGTGATGGAAGCCAGCCCTACGGCCAGGCGTCGATCAGTTATGAAATCGCCTTAAGCCAGCCTCTAACGTGAGGCTCATCGCGAAGCAGCTTGGTAGCGCATTCTCAGCAGCAACCAGAGGATGATTACGAGGAGAATCAGACCCATGAGAAGGAGTCCGATTATCAGTCGGCAACAGAGGGAGTCAGGGATACCGCCTCCATTCCCGTGGCTTGTGACGCCAGGACCTCCGTTGACCGGCTGGCCTTCGGTGGGCGCATTGCAGTCGTCACCTTTGAAATAGGGGCGGACAGTCCAAGCCGCCGTCGGCGGCACTTTCAGGATTTGGCGAAAGCAGCCGGACGCATCGGTCTTTGTGAAAGTGACGGTGTCGTGCCCGGAAGGATCGGCAACGATCAAGGCAACCTCGGCGTTTGGTTTCGGCGGGGTCGTGCATCCGCGCGCAACCCATTCCTTAGTCCGCTCGCGATCCGGCTCCGCCACCATCTGAAAAGTAATGGGATTAGCCAGGTGGATGACGGGCGTAATCCCGCCATAAGGTTGGATGTAATCGTCGAGCAGTACCATTCCATAAACGTTAAGGGTGGCGCTTGTGCACTGGGGTGCATCTGGTTTAGGCGTCACCACCAGATTAACGATCTTACGTCCGTTGGAGGGTAACTTTACCCAAGTGTGATCAATGTCCGCTTTCCATCCTTTCGGCAGGCCTTCCACGCGCAAGTCAATGCGCTTCTCGGCCGGAAATGGATTCGCCACGTCGATCGGGATTTCCACGACGTGCCAGGGGCTGGAACTACCGCTGTAGAAATCGTTCACGTTCTCTTGTCCCAAGTTGTTATAAATATCAGCCTCGCCGGGAATGCGCTCGATCTCGGCTTTGATGCAGGAGTGGGCTCCGACCGCTGGCTTCCAAATCGTGAAGACGTACTTCACTTCGCCCGGAGTGAGATCGATCGGCGCTGGATCAGGCAGCGGGTCGTACTGACCTGTGTCGCCAATGCCACCTGGAGTCGCGACTTTGAAATGCACTTTGACGCCGGTCGCGCCGCCCTGACCCAGGTTGGTAATTTTGGCCCAAACCCGATTATCATGATCAACCCATGCATGCTCACCGTTGCCCGGCAGCGGTGCGGCGGTGGAGGGATCCATGAAACCACCGCCCTCTCGTTCGCTGTCGATCCAGATGTCGGGCGATTCCCAAGGAGGCTGATTCCACGGCGCTATCTTGGGGTCGGGCTGGGGTAGCGCCTTCATCTTGACATGGACATTATAGGTGGGCGGCGTGCCGGGATTCACCCCGTTAAAAGTAATTTGGACGTTGCCGCCAGGTTCGGGCTGATACATGGGCGACCCAGGTGCTAAGGCGGTCAACAAAGTTGCGTTTCGCTGGGGCAGGATGGATGACGGTAAAACGTCGATCGCCTGAATAACGACGACCCGCTGGTCCGTGATGGTTTGATCGCTCTTCTTGCCTCCGATTATCGCCCGGCCCTCAACATAGTAATGTACGGTGTCGGAAGATTTAATCCTGATCGTGGTAATCTGGCCGGCTCCGGGTGCGACTTCCGTGGGTTGGATAACGAAATCTCGATCGGTGTCCGGCGAACCAAGCGGTGGCCGCGTTACACACGCGAGGTTGTCGAAAGGCGGCATATCACAGGCCAGGTTGTCGGGAGGCTTGTCGGGAGGCTTCAAATAATGCAGACTAAGGTCCTTTTCCCACGCGTAATACTGGCCATCACAAGCGCAATCCATCGTGTCCCAAGTGGATATGGAACCGCCGCTTTCCGGGTCATAAAGATCTGGAAGTCCCAGCCAATGACCCATCTCATGAGTGAAGCGGCCAAACCCAGTAGCCGTGGACACGAATGTCCCCATGATGTTGATCGAGCCTCCGGTAAAATTGAACGTGGTCGTCCCGCCCGCCGCCTGGCCGCGCAAAAACGGGGAAAAAATTACGACAGCAATTCCGCGGTA
>JBAPMH010000593.1:0-6349 GCA_049278515.1 Chthoniobacterales bacterium | reverse complement strand
TCCGCGACTGCCATTTCGGTTGCCGAGTTTGAAAAAATCATCGCTTCACTCCATCCGATCCGGCCGTAGCCGAAAGAGCTGGAGCGGCGGGGGCGATGGCGCGCTGGCTCGAACAGCCATCCTTGTCCCCGGCGCCGGTCCTGTTTAGAATCACGCTCATGGACCGCCTTTCGGGATTCGTCAGTTTGCATCCGTACTTCAAGGTCGCGCCGGATAAAATGGAGTTCCTGAAAGGGATCCTTCCTGAATTTTCCGCGAAAACCCGGGACGAGACCGGCAACCTCTTTTACGAGTTCACCATTAACGGCGACGAAGTTTTTTGTCGCGAAGGCTACGTGAACGCCGAAGCGCTGCTCGCGCACCTCGAGAATGTCGGCGCGATGCTCGCGCAGGCACTGAAGATGGCCGAACTCATCCGCCTCGAAGTCCACGGCCCCGCGTTCGAGCTCGAAAAGCTCAAGGCCCCTCTTGCGCATCTGAATCCGGCCTGGTTCGTCTTGGATCGTTAACCGATTTCCACGCCGTCACGGTCACCCATCACTTCTCCTCGATATGAACAAAATCGTGTCCCGCGCAGAATGGACCGCGGCCCGGAAGGCACTCCTCGCTGCGGAGAAGGATCACACCCACCGGAGTGACGAGCTGGCCAGGCAGCGTCAGGAACTTCCCTGGGTCCGGATCGACAAGGAATACCGGTTCGATACCGAGGCGGGCGCCGCCTCGCTCGCCGATCTGTTTCGCGGTCGTTCGCAACTCCTCGTCTATCACTTCATGTTCGGCCCGGATTACACCGCGGGCTGTCCTTCCTGTTCCGCGATCGCCGACGGCTACAACGCCATCGTCACTCACCTGGCCAACCACGACGTGATGTTCTGGACGATCTCGCGCGCGCCGCTGCCAAAGTTGCAGGAATACAAGGAGCGCATGGGGTGGACCTTTCCCTGGGCTTCCTCGTTCGGGAGCGATTTCAATTTCGATTTCAACGTCCGATTGACCGAAGACCAGCAGCGCGAAGGCGGCGCCGAATACAACTTCGAGCGCGAAGAAATCTGGAACCCCGCCGAATCCGAAGGCGTCGTCACCTTCGCCAACATGTCCGGAACCGACCCGTCCACCTACGTGCGCGAGCGCCCCGGCATGAGCGCCTTCGCGCTGGAGGACGTCGTCGTCTACCACACCTATTCCGCCTACGCCCGCGGCCTCGACGCCCTCTGGGGCATGTACCAGTGGCTCGACCGCGCCCCGAAAGGCCGCAACGAAGACGACAGCGTCTGGTGGCGCCGCCACGACGAATATCCTCCCGACCCGACTGTCGCGCCGTAGTGTCGACAGCTTTTTCAACAGGAGAACAACAGAGATAACCGAGGTCTAGGAACTTCTTCTCTCTGTTTCCTTTGTTTCCTCCTGTAAATTGCGAGACGCCCAACCCACCGAGGAAAAGCGAAAGTCATAGGGAGGATTCATGCGTCGCGTCGTGCATTTTGAGATTTACACGGATGATCCGGAAGGGGTGCAGCCGTTTTACCAGGACGTTTTTGGATGGACGTTCAGGAAGTTCGAAGGTGGCCCGGTGGAATACTGGCTGGTTACCACGGGCGACGAGAAGGACGCGGGAATCAATGGCGGGCTCCTCCGTCCGCGCGAAGGCCAAAACGCCGGCACGATAAACACGATCGCGATTCCGTCGCTCGATGAGACGATCAGAAAAATCGAGCAAGGCGGCGGAAAAATTTGCGTGCCGAAAATGGCGATCCCGAAAATGGGTTGGCTGGCCTATGCCCAGGATCCGCAGGGAAACGTCTTCGGCCTGATGGAACCAGACACGAACGCGAAGTAATGACCGAGCAGGAAAGATGTGACCTCCGGGCCGAACGTCGCCACGACGATTAACCTTCCGAAGCGACCGCGCCGTCGACAGCTTTTTAACAGGAGAAAACAGAGATAACCGAGGTTTAAGAACTTCTTCTCTCCGTTTCCTTTGTTTCCTCCTGTAAATTGCGAGACGAAGGCAATAACGCTCGCTCCGTTTCGAAAAATTAGTAAGAATGCAGGAGCTCTTGCCGGGATTCTCAGACTAATCCCTATTGCCACTGTGCCATTCGCGCGTAAGAAAAATCCAAAATGAAAAAGAACGGTCACCCAGGAAATACGACGAAGAAATCAGCGGCGCGAGCGAGGTTTGTCTTTCGCGCCTTCGGCGTAGTCGCGGCAGTCACTCTGGCCGGCGCCGCTTTGGCGGCTGGCCGCGAGCACCTGAGCGCTCGAAGCAGCAAATCGCAGAGTGTCCCGCAGGATTCCGACGCTTCAACCGCCTCTGTCCAGCCACAGGCAGGAAGCGGCAAGAATCCAATGGCCGAGAAGGACGACACGCTCGTAATGCGCGTTTATTTCCGGGACCGCGCCGAGCGCGACCGGTTGGCCCAGGAACTCAACGCCGAAGAAGTGCCCACCACCGGAGGCTACCTCACCGTAATCCGCGATCGCGACCTCTACTATGGCCTCCTGGCGCGCGGCCTCCGGGTGGAGATCGACGAGAACAGCAGTCGCAACCTCAGCGACCCTCAAATCATGATCGATACTTTCTACGGCGGCTACAAATCCGTGGAAGAAATATACACCTTCCTCGACCAGAAGGTCGCCCAGTTCCCAAATCTGGTTGAGAAAGTCGACATCGGAGACTCCTGGTGCAAGTCCCATCCGGGCTCATGCGTACTGCCAAGTCCCTGGAACGGTTACGACCTATTTGTGCTCCACATCACGAACCGCAACATCCCCGGCCCCAAACCGGTGTTCTGGGCGGACGGCGATATTCACGCCCGCGAGATCGCTACGCCGGAAGTTCTCATGCGGATGATTGATTACCTGCTCAATAACTACAATACCAACGCCGACGTTCACTGGCTCGTCGATCATCACGACATCTGGCTAATGCCCGAGGTCAACCCCGACGGCCACCATGTCGTCGAGGCAGGTGGGGGCGGCAACAGTCCGTACATGTACCGCAAGAACGGCAATAACGTTGGCGGCGGCGCGTGCTCCTGGCCTCCCACGCCATCTAACCATTTCGGCGTCGACGCCAACCGCAACTTCCCCTTCCACTGGGGTTGCTGCGGCGGGTCCAGCACTTTTGCGTGCGACCAGACCTATCGAGGGACAGGTTCGGGATCGGAGCCGGAGGATACGGCTATCGTCAACCAGATTCGCAGCCTCGTGCCCGACCAGCGCGGCCCGGGCGACACCGACGCGGCGCCACTCACTGCCACCGGCGTTTACCAGAACATCCACACGGTGGTGCCAGTCAACCTCTTTACGTGGGGCTGGAGTGCCACCCAAATGCCTAACTACGCGGAGACGCGCAACATCGCCGCGCACATGGCCGCGCCGAACGCGGGCGGTAACGGTTACCCCTACGGCTCGATCATCGAACAGTTGTATCCGGTAGATGGAGGCTCGATTGACTGGGCCTACGGCGAGCTGGGCATGGCGGCCTTCTCCACCGAGCTGAGCGGCCAGGACTTCCTCCCTCCCTTCTCGTGCATCGATAATCCAGGTTGCGGCACGTCGCAGGGTATCTGGCCGGAAAACCGAGGGATGCTTCTTTACCTGGCAAAGATAGCGCGCACGCCGTACCTGACTTCGCACGGACCCGATGCCAACAATGTCGTTGCCACCCCGGCATCAGTCGCGCCCGGAGTGCCATCACAGTTGACCGCCAGCATTACTTTCGCCTGGACGAGCAACGCGTTCAGTCAAAACGTTGGTGCCGCCGAGTATTACATCGACACGCCTCCGTGGGCCGGCGGCACGGCTATCCCGATGACCGGCACGTTCACTTCAACAACGGTCTCGGTCAGTGCGACCATCAACACGGCCGGTCTGACGCCAGGGCGCCATGTTATCTTTCTGCGGGGGCGAGGCACGACCGACTTCTCGGGCTTCCAAACCTGGGGACCGATTGGGGCGGCGTTTCTGGATGTAACTGGAGGTCCAACGGCAACGCCAACCGCTACACCTGTGGTGACTGCTACTCCTAGCCCGACGGCAACGCCGGTGGTAACACCTACCGCGACCGTGTCACCGACACCGGTGATAACTCCCACAGCGACGGCGTCGCCCACACCGGCGATTACTCCAACGGCGTCTCCGAGTGCAACGACGTCGCCCACGCCGGGTACCACGCCAACCGCTACGGCGACTCCAACATCTTCGGCAACACCGACCGCATCA
This sequence comes from Chthoniobacterales bacterium, assembly GCA_049278515.1. GTDB lineage: Bacteria > Verrucomicrobiota > Verrucomicrobiia > Chthoniobacterales > UBA10450 > AV80. The sequence continues at coordinate 2,122 of JBAPMH010000593.1, read as the reverse complement.
CCCGCGTCGCAGCCGCTCAACCTCTCCACGCGCATGCTGGTTCTGACCGGCGATAACGTTGGCATCGGTGGATTCATCATCACGGGGACCGGAAAGAAAAATGTGCTGATCCGGGCGATCGGACCTTCGCTCAATCAGTTTGGCGTTCCGAATCCGCTGGCTGATCCCGTTCTCGTGCTCCATCTCCCTGGCATTACGAATACGTTTATCAACGACAACTGGAAAGACGATCCGACCCAGAGGGTTCTGATCGAGATGACCGGCCTCCAGCCGACGAACGACTTCGAGTCGGCGATCGTCGCCAGGCTGGATCCCGGCGCGTACACCGCTGTCGTAAGTGGGAAGAACAACACCACCGGTGTCGGTCTGGTTGAAATTTACGATCTCGACGGGGGCGTTCCCTCGAAGCTCGGGAATATCAGCACACGCGCCTTTGTGAGCACTGGGAGCAACATCGTGATCGCGGGATTCATTCTTGGTGGGAACAGCGGCAACGACCGGATCGTGGTGCGCGGGATAGGGCCGAGTCTAGTCGGGGCAGGGGTGAGTAATGCGCTGGCCGATCCCACCCTCGAGCTGCGTGACGGCAACGGAGCGCTTCTCATGACCAACAATAACTGGCAGGACGATCCCGCCCAGGCCGCCGAACTGGTCGCCGCCGGTCTGGCGCCGACAAATCCACTGGAGTCCGCCATCGCCGCGACGCTACCGCCGGGCTCGTACACCGCCTTGCTCGCCGGAGTAAACAACACTACCGGCGTCGGCCTGGTCGAGGTCTACGACCGCGGGCAATAATCGCTAGCGCCTAGGTCGCCGCCGCGAGGAATACGAGAAGACCCGAAGAGGAACTGCTCCCTCGGACCATTTTCGATGCACGCAATCCAATCGATTTGAGTTTTTTAGAGCAGGCCGCTGAGGTTTGTGCAAAGGCGTGACTGCTCAACCTAATATGTATAGTCTTTGAATGGTTATGCAGAACCCATCTGTCTTCATTTCATCGTCCCTCGCCGGAATTGAGACGGCGCGTGAACTGGCGAAACAGGTTGAAGCGTTCGCGAACGTGACGATTTGGTCTGAGGTAATGTTGGCGCCTGGGAAGGCAATCTTCGAGTCACTCACCGAGGTTGCCGACCGTTCTGACTTTGCCATTTTTCTACTGACAGCAGATGATGTCGTTCCCTCTCGTGGCGTCAGCCGGCGGATACCACCGGATAATTTGCTGTTTGAATTGGGTTTTCTGGCTGGGCGACTAGGCATAGATAGAACGTTTGTCGTAGCGGAACAACACGCCGATGCGTGGCTGCCGAGCGATTTGAGTGGCGTCGGCTTTCTGAGATTCAACTCCCGCGAGCAACAGAATCGTTCAATTGCAATCGCACCAGTGGCAGCCGCTATTCGGCGAACGATCCAAAAGCTGGAACCACGTACACAAAAGCCCGTTGACTATTATTCGTGCTTCATCAGCTATTCGTGGCACGACAAAGCCTTTGTGACACGACTTCACGATGATCTTCATGAGGTTGGCGTTCGGTGTTGGTTGGACGCGAAGGACATTTCGCTCGGAGCGAGAATCGCAGACGAGATCAATAAGGGAATTCAAGTCCATGACAAAGTGTTGCTTGTTCTCTCAAAGGATTCGGTTCGTAGCGCCTGGGTGAAGTACGAGATTCGTAACGCTCTCAAGCTGGAGTCAGCTCGGCACAAAACAGTTCTGTTTCCTTTGCGATTGGACGACGCAGTTTTCTCTGCCTCAAACGAACGGGAGATTCAAAACCTGAGGCAGAAGCTAATCGTCGATTTCAGTAATTGGCCAGACAAGGCCGAGTATCGGCGAGCGTTTAAGCGTCTTGTCCAAAGTCTCGCAATCAGTGCTTCGGTGGAATCAGGAGGGCCACGCTGATGCGGAGAGACCTTAAAGCGTATTTGCCGTATCAAGTTTTCCTGAACTACCCGTTCGATGACAAATTTTTACCATTGGCGGATGCAATGGGATTTGCCGTGATCGCTGGAGGTTTGCTGCCAGTTTGCGCCTTTGACCTGGCATCTCCAGATCGCCCTAGATTGGAGATGCTCGTCGACGCGATCCGAAGTTGTCACTATTCGGCTCATGACCTTTCCCGCT
>JBAPMH010000592.1:0-5343 GCA_049278515.1 Chthoniobacterales bacterium | reverse complement strand
GCCGGTGACGGCGCCTGGGGAATCTTCCGCGTCACAAAAGATTAAGCATGAACGCGCCGTCCCGCCAACGCCGGCGCGAGCGGCGCATTTATTCATGCGCACCGCGGGTGACGGCCCTCCTGGCGGCTGGGCTTTCCTTGGCGGCCCCAGCCGCGCGGGCTGCCAACGACAAGCCCGCTGAATCTGCGAGCGCGCCGGGGGTGCAGCGCTTCACCGAAGAGGGCATCGCGGTCGATTTCAGCGTCGTGGCAACAGCCGGCACGAAGTCCTCCGGACCGCAGGAAGGAGACGACATGATCGTGCGCTTCAAAATCTCGGAGGTGGCCGGTGGCCGTCCGGTGCGGAATCTCCAGCCGGCCGCGTGGGTCGACCGGCTGACTCCCGGCGGGAAAATCTCCCCGCAGACCACGCACGCGAAGGCGCAGGCGTTCCAGCAAGGTGGCACCTTCGGCAAAGCATGGGCAGACCTGAACGTGTACTACGTGCTGGTGATGAACGAGGACAACACCATCTCGGTCGTCGATCCGCTCTTCGGCTTTGGCGGCAGCAAACTGCTCGCTTATGTGCGGCTGAATGGCCGGGGAGAAGATTGGGTGCTCTCCTCCGATCAGCGACTCCTTTACGTATCGATGCCGGAGGCTGGCGCCGTCGCGGCAGTCGATACCACCACGTGGAGCGTGGTGGGCAACATCGCGACTGGCCCGCAGCCCGGCCGTCTCGCGCTTCAGCCGGATCAGCATTATCTCTGGATCGCGAACCTGGGCTCTGGTTCGGAGACGGCGGACAACGGAGTCACGGTAGTCTCGACCGAAGACCGTTCAATCAAAGCGCACATCGCGACCGGCCAGGGACCAGGCGAAATTGTCTTCAGCGAAGACAGCCGCTCGGTCTTCGTCTTGAACCGCGGTAGCGGAACCCTCTCCGTGATCGATGTGCCCACTCTGCGAAAGGTGAGCGATATTCCGATCGGGAAAAAGCCGGTGGGCCTCGATTACTGTGCGAAATCGGGATCGGTCTTCGCGACCGACGAGGAGTCCGGGCAAATAGTGGTGGTCGATGCCCGGCGCAGAACGTTGCTCGCGACCACCAAAGCCGAGCCTGGCCTGGGGCAAATCAGGTTTCCGCCTGGCGGGCAGTTCGGTTTTGTCGTCAACCCCAGGGCTAATCTCCTGCACATTATCGATTCAGCTTCCAATCGAGTCGTGCAGACCGGCGATATGGAAAAGGAGCCGTTCCAGATCGGTTTTTCCGATCGCCTGGCCTATATTCGCCATCGCCAGACCGCCACGATTCTCATGATTCCTTTGGATGGCATTGGCACCGCCGGGAAGGCGCTTTCGGCCGTTGATTTCGACGGCGGTCAAACGCCACCCGCCAAGGAGCGCTATCCAAGTCTGGCGGCCTGCCTCGTCCAGGCGCCGGGCATGAGCGCGGTGCTCGTCGCCAATGAGCAGGACAAGGCCGTTTATTATTACGAGGAGGGAATGGCGGCGGCCAAGGGCGAATTTAGCAACTACGGCCGCCTCCCGCGCGCGGTGTTGCCCGTCGATCGCAGCCTGCGCGAGCGCTCGGGGCCCGGAGTTTATGAAACAGTCCTCCGGTTGGGCGAAGCTGGCCGTTACGAAGTGGTCTTTGCCCTCTCGTCCCCGCGAATTGTCCATGGGTTCCAGCTCGACGTGCAACCGAACCCGGAGATCGAGCGCCAGCGCAAGACGGGCAAGCTCGATGTGCTTCCGGGCATGAAAGATCGAGTGGTGGGGGTGGGCCAGACCGTGGGGATCGATTTCAAAATCGCAGACGAATTGAGCAAGCTGCCCAGGACAAAACTGGAGAACCTTACCGTGCTCGCCTATCTTGCGCCTGGCATCTGGCAAAAAAGGCTGGCGCCGGAAGAGACGGCCGAGGGAATCTACAGCGTGGCGTTCAAGCCTCCCAAGCCGGGCATCTATTATGTGCAGCTTTTGCAAGGCCGCGATGCGGTGCCTCTGCGAGACGGACAGCAACTCATTTTCGAAGCGGTGGAAAAATAGGTGAACCCATCCATGGCCAAGTGCGATCGAATGTCTGCGTCCTTCCGGCGGCTAATCCTCGCCGTTCTCCTCATTTCGATGGCTCTCGATCCGCGCGCACAGGCGCCCGCCGAAACTTCGCGCAGAGCCGCCGTGCCCGACGTGGAACTGACCAACCAAAACGGGAAAAGGGTCCGCCTCTACTCGGATCTGGTGAAGGGCCGGGTCGTCGCGCTGAGTTTCATCTTTACTTCCTGCACCACCATTTGCCGCACAATCGGAGTCAACCTGGGCCAGGTGAGCAAGGAGCTGGGGCCGTCCCTGGAACGGGACATCGCGCTCATCTCCATCAGCGTTGATCCGGGCACGGATACCCCCGAAAAATTGAAGGCGTGGGGGAAAACCTTTGAGGCCGGTCCCGGCTGGACCTTGCTGACAGGAGAAAAGGATCGGGTGACTCAACTTCTAAAAAAACTGGAGTCGTACACGCCGGACATCCAGAACCACTCGCCGTTTCTCCTCATTGTAAACGACCGAACGGGCGAATGGCAGAGGGTCAATGCTTTGGAGACAACCCCCAAAAGGATTGCCGCAATCTTGCAGGAGGAAGCGCGGAAAAATCCCGCCGCGGGCGAGGTGTCGACCCCCGACCCGGGCGAGACGTTTCATCCCAGTAATGGGCCGGCAAAACAGTACTTCACTGACGTGCAACTCACGAACCAGGACGGAAAACGACTGCGCTTTTATAGTGACCTTTTGCAGGGCAAAGTCTTCGTGATTAACGCCTTTTTTTCCAGCTGCACCGGTGTCTGCAAAGTGACGATGCCGCTGGTTCAAAGCTTGCAGGAGAGATTTGCCGATCGGCCGGGCGACAAACTCCATTTCATCTCTATCTCAGTCGATCCGGAGGCAGACACTCCTGAAGTTCTCCGGAGGTATGCCACCGCGCTCGCGGCGAAGCCAGGTTGGGACCTCTTGACTGGAGACAAGCAGTCAGTCGAATTAGTCCTTCAAAAACTGGGCTATGCGACCGCAGCGAAGGAGGGCCATACCAATATTTTCCTTGTCGGAAATGAAAGCACCGGTCTTTGGAAGAAAGTTCTGGGGATCGGTTCGCCGGAGGAAATTGCAGCGGCGGTGGAAAGCGTCCTCGAAGACAAGCAGTGAAAAAGCTGGCGCCTGGGAATGAAAAGGCAGGCGCTCTCTTCTGCCAGCCGGGATTTTTTTTGGGCGCTCTATACCTGGCGGTCTGCGTTCTCTCCTTGCGCGCGATCACTGCCGCGGAGCCGTTAGAACCGGACGCGGCGGCACGGGGTAAAGAGATTTATGTGAATGGGGTGGACGCTTCCGGCGCGCAGATCAAATGCGCGTCGGGAGAACAAGCCACCGAAGTGCCCGCTGCCATTTTGAAATGCGTCGATTGCCATGGCAAGGACGGGCGGGGGAAGCCCGAAGCCGGTACCTTTCCGTCCAACATCCGTTGGAGTGAGCTGACCAAACCGTATAACCTGACAACCGAGTCCGGCCGGAAACGGCCGCCGTATTCCGAGCGGCTCCTCGTGCGTGCGGTCACGACCGGGGTTGACGCCGGGGGCAACCGCCTGCAGTCGACGATGCCTCGCTACCGTCTCTCGCATTCGCAGGCAGCCGACCTGGTTGCTTACCTGAAACAGTTGGATCGAGAACAGGATCCAGGGGTAACGGATGATGCCATTGTGGTGGGAGTAGTGCTTCCGCCGGAATCGACTCGAGGTGGAATGGGCCGTGCGATCCGGGAAACTCTTACGGCGGCGTTCGATGCGCTTAATCGCGATGGAGGCGTCTATGGGCGAAAGATTTTCTGCCGCTTTGCCTCCGCGCCCGAGCAAAACAGCGTTTCGGCCTTTGAGGCGTTTATCGAGCGGGAGCAGCCATTTGCATTGCTCCTCAGTTACATCGCCGGCAATGAAGAAGAGACTGCCGCGATCATTCAGCGACGGCGCATTCCAGTCATCCAGCCAGTCACGCTATCGACCGGGTTTCGGCCGCGAAGCATGCGGTATGTCTTTTATCTCTCGTCTGGCATCGAAGGACAATGTGCGGCCCTGATCAAGTTTGCGATGGAGCGTCCAGAGATGGCCGGAGCGCGTTCTCTTGTTATTGTCCACGATGGACTGGCTGATCAGTTCGGGGGAGACCTGGCAAAGGTGCGGGTGCCTGAGGGCATCAGCTTGCGGGTGATAAAGACGGCGGAAATCGGTGACTGGGCTTCATTTCTACTCCAAACCAAACCAAGTGCGGTCGTCTGGCTGGCGGCGGGCACAGCGCTCCGAGATTTCCTCATCGGGGCGGAACGAGCCAAAAGCTATCCGTTGCTGCTGGCACCAGGCGCGATGGCGGGACAGCAAATTTATGAGGCGGCCGGAGGCTTCGACAAACGCATTTTCCTTTCATTCCCAATGCTGCCGGCAGATCAATCTGCCGAGGGCCGCGCAGAATTTCATCGGCTAGCCGAGACAGGCGGTTTTTCCGAAGGGGATCTAGCTACGCGCCTATCCGCGCTCAGCGCGGCCAAGCTCCTTGTCGAAGCACTCCGGAAGACTGGCCATGAAGTGACGCGGGAAAAGCTCGTTACGATGTGCGAGCAATTCTACGCTCTTAATCTGAAGCAAATGCGCCCGGTCAGCTTCGGACCGGATCGGCGCGTCGGGACGACAGGAACACACGTTGTCGGTGTAGATCTCCAGACCAGGAGCCTTGCTCTGCCCTCGCAATGGGTTGAGTGCGATGTCCGATAATTCGAATTAGCTCCCGAAACGCGACGATCAAAACCGCTCTGAAAATCTCTATTGTGATTGACGTGGGGGGGCGAAACTGAAAAACTTTTCACGCGATTCAACCGATCGCGTTTACTTATGTCTAAATCTAAAACTCCCCAAGCATACTCGAAATCCAGCGGTGGCGGTAAAAGCAGCAAATCCTCAGGCGCCAGCAAGAGCGGTGGCAGTGCCAAGAGCGCCAGCAAGAGCGCGAGCAAGAGCGCCAGCAAGAGCGGTGGTAGTGCCAAGAGCGCCAAGAGATAGAGCCAGCCTTGGCAGAGGGCATTATGCCCTCCAGCGGAATTAGTGCGCGTGGGTAATTGCGCGAGTCCAGTGCTGTGCCTCGTTCCAGTCGCTCTAGCGCCTTACTAAAGGATTTGTCTCGCTCGCTCGAAGAGTGCGAGCGACCGGGAGACCTCATTCGCGCGGGCCTGGCTCTGCCAGCCTACGATCGCGCGATCGCGCTTCGATTGCTTCGCATCGCCAAGGACCGCGCGGGCCGTTCATGGGAGATTCGGCGCGAGGCCGTTTTGATG
>JBAPMH010000591.1:0-3483 GCA_049278515.1 Chthoniobacterales bacterium | reverse complement strand
CGAAACCCGGTATTGGATATCGCCGTCACTGTCGCGCTGGTAGCGTAGGTGGCCATATGTGGGGACTCCATGTGGAGGAAGGTTTGGGATTAGATCGCCGCCACGGGCCTGACGCATTAGCAAGCGGATCACGTCGTCGAGAGGCTTGTTCTGCGGAAAAGCCTCCTTAAATTTAGCCAACGCCTTCTTTAGGTTTAGTGCTGGAACTCCAGCTATCGTGTCCAGCGCCCGGCTCCCCGATATGGGACAGCCGTCAGGACCCACCGACTGATTTTCGTCCCCCTCCCGTAATTTATACAGCCCCAAAAGGACCCCCAGGTTCATTGGCAGCACGAGAGCGCCGAATCCCTCACATCGAATTGCTCTATGCATTTTCTTGGCGACCTCCTGGATAACCAGCGAAGCGAGTCCGTCGACTATCTGGTTAACCACCCAAGGTATGAAAGTGCCTACGATATAGGGGATCACAATGCCGCCGAGGATTGCTCCTGCTATTGCCCCGAAAACTGCGCCTCCTAACGCCGCAATGGCGCCGCCGAGGAATCCGCCCACAATCCCACCTATGATCCCGCCCAAAGGCCCTCCGATCAACCCTCCGAGAGTTGCCCTGCGCGCCGCGGTCCAGAAACCCCCAATCAGGTCGCCCAAGAGGTTCCGCAGGGCCGTCTCCACCTTTTGCTTCTCGGTCGAATAGCCTGCGGTCAAGATATTTACGAGCCGCGTTAATCCGGCGTTCCCCTGAAAGGCGTTTTTGAAATCGGCCTCTTGGATTCGCAGGTCGTCCGGTCCAGTGATCATCAAGGGGGATCGCGCGTCGATCAGATACCACACCCGGGGACGCTGAAGAACCAACATGGCGTCGACGGCTTCCAGCTTGAGGACTTCCCGGAAAACGGGGAACCGTAAGCTTGCCGGGTGCCGTGAATAGTCCCGATCGAGTTCCGGCGGACTGGTAATCGCGCTGGCCCCTGAAACAAAAAACTCTGGGTCAAGCTTCCAATAGCTCCCCGGCACGGGCGGATCTTCGTGCCGGTCGGGGTCGTCTGAATAAAGCTTACAATCGCTGCCCACCACGCGGTGGGTTCGAAATATCTCATCCATTACCAAATGGAACAACCGATCGGACCCCTTTTCTTTGGCGAGGATACGCCCCCGCCCCACGGCAATCATGTCGAACTGAGGTTCTGGTTGGATCGGAGTCCCAGCGCGCAATTCATCGTAGGAAATGAATGCGCTTGGAGTTTCTCCGCTGCACGGATCGGGGGTCGGTCGGATTGAGTGCCATACGACCCCATCCAGGCTGTGCTCAACACTTCCCAAATCCGTCAGTCGGATCTCGTAACGCCGGCCGGAATCCACGATTCGCAAACGTGAGCGTGAAGACGCTGGGTTGAACATCACGCCGTAGTGGCGCGGATGAGATTCCATTCGCCGGCTCGGCGTCTCAGGAACAATACGGTACTCACCTTTTTCGGCCATTATTTGTCACCTCCGGGGGTGTCGCGGTGATGTGCGACACAGGCCGCCATCAGCTCATTTAGATCCTTGTTAGTCGAGAACAGATAAGTGCGACAAATAGGTGCGGAAAGCATGTTCGAATAGACCGCGCCGATTAAGGCAAAGATCTCAGCAAAGCCGGATGGAGTTGGGGCTGTGTCGTGGCCATAGACTCACAAATTTAAACTGGTTGTTGAGGTGCACTTGTCATAGACGACAGAGCCCCATAAGGGGAAATGGGCGCACACGCGGACGGAATATTCCCCTTGCGCCAGATCAGGAGGGATTACCCACTTTATGTTCCCAACACCGGCTGAAGCCGAGACATCGAAGGTCCTCTGCGGTACTCTCCCGTAGGGGTACTTACCGTGTAGTGGACCTGAGATCACGACGGAGAACCTCGACTCGCAGGTCGATTGATCGGTCCACCAAAGCTCTCGCGCGCCTCCGATGACGACCCACGGTTCGCTCGGCGGGGCAACCACTGTCAGATTCGGCGTCGCGCCCGAGTGGCAGATAAGCCCTGCACTATCAATGTACGCACCACGCCTGCCGTGGAAACCGCGCGCAGGCTTATTGTCGGGGCAGAATTCGTTGTTGGAGGAGTGGGTCCCGGATTGCATGCCCCCCGCGCCAATGCTGGAGATCGACCCCGTCACGAAAACGTAGGAGGTCGTCCCCCACACCATCCCCTCGAGCGAACGGCAGCTAAGATGGAGCTTGTTCACATACCATCCGTACTCAACGCTGATGCCGGCGACGGCGGTCTCTCCCGGGCAGACCCGATCAGAAGGCAGGTAATACCCGGGTTCTCCGCCGTGACGTAGTTCGATGAGCTCTTGTATATCCAGCCGCAAATTGGCTCGAGACTGTCCATCCACCAATCGTACATCCAATACTTGACCCCTATGAGCACTTTGTCGTCTCCACAGTCCATCCTGAAAGGTTGGCCACCAGTGCCGCCGTGGGCGGGCTTGTCAGAGGAGGCGGCTAGAACCAGCAAGGAAAACCCCGCGCTAGTGAACGCGAATGTGACCACCAATCGCGCTAAATATTTCATTTTCATATAAGAATAACTCCGAAGCCATGGCCGAGTTGACTCTTACAGCGAACCTTGGATCAATTGCTAGGTCTCGAGTGCGGGGTCAGGGGCTGGATTCAGAGTGCACGTGATTCCTTATTCAAGGCAAGGTTAATTTGCGGTGAGCGCCTGTAGCTCGGTCGAATAGAGCGAACGCTTTCAGCGCGGCACATTCTGCAAGCGCCTTCCGCGTCCGAAGAGTCGTCTGCAGCGAAATTCAAGAATCCCCTGAATTGCTCGAACGGCCAGCGTGTGGAACGTACGCCGCGCGAGTAAAATCTAACCAGCGCCGTAGACTGTAATCCCGCCCGATGCGATTCCCTCCGTAATCCGAAATCGATCAGCGTCACCGGATTGACCCAATGTGCTGATCGCCGCACTTAATTGCCGCAACCAGGTTTTTGACCTCCCTAACGAGTCGCATCGAGGGGCCTACACGATTGCGCGGTTCGTCTCATCGACCGAATCGTCGGCTCGGTGCAATACAGAAATGGTGGAGCCTAGGGGAATCGAACCCCTGACCTCCTCAATGCCATTGAGGCGCTCTACCAACTGAGCTAAGACCCCGCAAGAATTTCGATTTTCGCTCTGGCCCCGCGATTTGCAACGGGAAGTTGCATCCGCCGCCCAGGAATCTACCATGATAACATGCGGATGTTGGGACGCATTTTCGTGTTCGGGTGGCTGGCCTGCGTCATTCCTTCCGCTGCGCTCGCGGCAGGGCAAACAACCGCCGTCTGGAGTGATGGGCACACTTCGGCCCTCAGCGACGAGGAATTGGTTCGTTATGCGACAGCCTCACCCGGGGCGGGGTATCCGGAAGAGGCCCAAAAAACGAACGCGACCGGGAGCGGCCTTTACGAGCTTCAGATCGATAAGAGCGGCAAAACTACGGCGGTGACAAT
>JBAPMH010000590.1:0-10653 GCA_049278515.1 Chthoniobacterales bacterium | reverse complement strand
GCTTGAGCTTCGTCGATAGAAGCGCCAATCAGGGCGCCGGTATTCGCGCCAATAATCGCGCCTACGGCAGCATCCTCAACGTGACCACCCGCGACCGCACCGAGCACCGCCCCTGCGGCAGCACCCCAGCCGGCGCCTTGGCCCGTGGCGGTTTCACAAGAGGTAAAGGCCACGGCAATAAACAGGGCCATGGCGATGATAGGCAAAATGTTCTTTTTCATGATCTCCGGCAGAAATTTGTTTCGAGTAGAGTCTGACGGAATCTCAGACTCTCGCATTCAAGCAAAGTCGCAGAAGTTGCCCTGCCACCCGGCCGCTCTTTTCGATCTTGCTGAGCCTGTATTCCTTATCGAAGACACGAAATCGATCCGCTCTCATCCGGCGAAGGAGCGCGTGGTAGACCGAGGCCATGATTTCGGCCGCGATCATCGAGCGGCGGTCTGACCTCGGAAGCAGGCCGGCCGCGCTTGAGAAAAATTCCTCTGCCCGATCGGCCTCGAATTCCATCAGCCGCACGAAGGCGGGGTTATGTCGGCGCGCGCGAAGGTCGCTCTCCGAATAACCAAAACTCGCCAGGTCGTCCAAAGGCAGGTAAATCCGGCCGAAGCCCAGGTCTTTGCCCACGTCACGGATGATATTCGTCACCTGCAAGGCGAGTCCGAGCTGGATCGCATATTCGCGGCAGGCCGGATCGCGGTAACCAAAGATCTCAATGCTTACCAGCCCAACGGCGCTGGCGACGCGGTAACAATAGATCCGTAAATCCTCGAACGTTTGGTAACGGACATTGCGCAGATCCATCTCCACGCCGTCGATGATTTCCTCGAGCATCGCCGGGGTGATCGCATATTTTGCATAGAGACCACGGAGATCTCGCGCAAGCGACGGCTCGTTCGGCGCGCTTTCCCGGATCCAGCCGCGCCAGGCTTGCAATTCCTTTGCCTTCTCTTCCGGCGCCACCTCGGGCGAGTCCGCGATGTCGTCGATCACGCGACAAAACGCGTAGAAGATCGTGATGTCGTTCCGCCGTTCCCGCCCGAGCGCGACGAAAGCGAGAGCCAGGTTCGATTTGCTCTCCCGGGTGATTTTCGCTGCGTTCATTACTGCTCCAACTTGGTAGGGACGGCGCACTGCGCCGTCCGAACGATATGCCACAGCGCCCTTCAACGAAAGCGCGGACGCCGCAGCGCGGCGTCCCGACCAAATTCACCCGCGCCTAATACCGGATCTCGGATTGAATCCATGTCTCCTGGTTCGCCCGGCGAGTCTCGCACTGGCGGAACAGGCAGACCCAGGAGGCGAGAAGCCATCCCGTGATGAAACCGCGCGCCAAAACGTAAACAATTTTCCAGATGATCACCCCCACGACCCGGTCCGCGATGGCGCCGCGGACCACTGCATCGCAAGCCGTGAGGAAGAAAAAATGCAAGGCAGCAACGAGGAGAAACCAGCCGAAGCGAAAGCGATTCGTCCGGATGAACTCCTTGTGCGCCCAGACCGCCGCCCGCAAAGTTTCATTGTGCATAACCAGTGAAATCTGGACGGAACAAAACGCGATGATCAGCACGCTCATCGCGAGACGCTGGTAGGGGAGGTAATCGAGCACGTCGGGAATATTCTGGAAATAGGCCAGAAGCAGGGGCAGGCGAACGATGAGCGTACCGGCGATGACGACGATCCCGGCCCATTCCAAGACGTAGCTGAATCGTCGCATCGCAAACCCGAACAATTCGATTTCGCCAAAACTCAGTCCCTTGATCCAGGCGAGGCAAACCGTGATGAGATAAACCTGGATATAGACGCCGAAAAGATATTCGAAAATGAACGCTACGGCATCCACGGTCGCGGAGATTTGGAGGAGGTGCGCGGAAGGTTCCGCCTGTCCCCAGACCGGCAATCGCCAGAAAACGATCGGTTTCAAAAGCGCGGCAAACGCGCTGATCAGCACGACAAAATAGATGAGATACCCCCAGAAGCGGTATCGCTTTGCCAGGGCGCGGACCAGCGCCCCGTGCAGGCCGCGCCAGTTCACGACAAGGAGAATCGCGGCCAGGATCGAAAGCGGATAAGTGGTCGTCGCGTTATCGAAAATCCCCGCCACCCCTTCCAAAGCGGGCAGCGGCACCTCGCGCCAGACTTCGATAAACGCCGGCCATTCCCAGGCTCCCGGCTGCGTTACCTGGCTGAAGTCCAGCTCGGCGGCGGCATGGACCGGCGTAAAGGTGGCGAATTGGAAAACCGAATAGGCGAAGCCGAGGAGGACGAACGTGACCCAGATGCGCTTGAACCGCAGAACGCAGCGAAAACCATCGCGGAGAGCAAGCCGGATCGGGTTGAAAAACAAGACGACGAGATACCCGGCGAGGAGCCCGAGCCACGGATAAATGCGAGGGATATTCGCCCCCATGCCGTGCTATGGAGCGATGGAGTATTGGAGTGATGGAGTAATGGAGTAATGCATTTTCGGATTCCCCATTACTTCACTACTTCATCACTCCAATACTCCATTTCCCCGCTATCTAATGAGACCCCAGTGCCAGTTGAAAGGCCAATAAACAAAGAGCCCGCGGCCAACGAGGTTTTCCTCCGGGACCGGACCCCACCAGCGGCTGTCGTAGCTGTTGTAGCTGTTGTCGCCCATCGCGAAATACCGGTGTTCCGGGACCGTGAAGGTCTTCGTTGGATCCGACAGATAATCCCGGCCGGGCGCATACCCGCGGTAAGGAGGCTTGGCCGACATGACCCGCGAAAAGCCAAAACCCTCTGCCACTTTGTCGTTCACAAAAAGAAGGGGCGGATCGATCCGCAGCCTGTCGCCGGGAAGACCGGCCAGGCGCTTGATGTAGAAAGAATGTTCTCCTGTTTCCGGGTCGGCCGGGATCCCAAAAATCTGGTCGGTCCGAAAGACGAAAACATTTCCCCGGTGCGGTTTCATGAAATTGTAGCTGAATTTGTCCACGAAAACCTGATCGCCGGTATCGACCGCACCGCGGGCGATGACATCGCCTTTCTTGTACTGGTTGCCGGGAATGACCTTGAAATCCTGGCGCAACGTATCGGGGGGCGCGTAAACGAGAAACGTTTGCCGCTCGCATTTGATGCGCGAGAAGGTGAAGAAGAAGCCGAATTTTTTCGGAAAGATCTGCTCGACGCGATCGTCCTCGGCGGAAACGACGTTGATGTAATTGCGGCCGAGCACAAAAAATTCCGCTACCTGGCGCAAAATGTTCGGCGCGGGCTCCGTCGTGGGATGGCCGATGATGCCGTTGAGCGTCGGCTGCATGGAACCGGTCGGGATCTTGAATGGTTGCAGAAAATAGGACCGGATGCCGATGGCGACGACGATCGCCACTAAAATTACCTCCACGTTTTCACGCCAGGCCGCATCTTTGGGCGTGGGCAGATACTGCGTATAGAGCGCGTGCAGGCGTTCGGATTCCTCTTTAACCAGGGGCTCGTTTTTCTTCTTTAGCGCCTGGCGGACCCGCTCGATTCCCGCCTTCATTTCGGCAATCGTGCTCTCGCTCAGCAGGTCTCTGCGATAGCGAAGCAATTTGTCCGCATGCCGAATGAGCAGCCGCCCGTGTTTGATGTAGCTCTTGGTAAACACTCGCGGAAGGTAGCCGCTTCACCCGCTTTGCAAAACCGGATTGTCGGCAACTGCCGAGAAGACAAGGCCCGCGCTCAATAAACGGCATCAGGCCGGCGTAAGGGTCGGTCGGAAATGCCGGATTGTGCGAATCGATTGGACGACGGCTGGAGGTTGCTTCGCTTTCGTCAACGCGATCTGCACCAGTAGACTCAATACAGCCTCCAACAGACCGGCTGGCGCGCGCGGAGTCTCCTCCTCTACTAGCGCGATATCCCGAGCTTTAACACGCAGTCGCTTCCCAAGCTCACCACGTGTAAGGCGTGCTTCCTCACGCAGAAGTGTAACCGCTTCGCCAAGCTCCAGAAGATGACGTGCCGCCGCATAGTGGGAATCACCCACCATATTTTGTTCATGGAATTTTTGCAGGTCGTCGTTCACAAATGCCCGTAACGTTGAAATACTGCTTTTGCCTCTGCTGAGCAAATTCCATATCCTGCCCTGGCGTTTTTTTGGTTTTCTTTTGGAATCCGTGCAAGAGGATCAAGCGGTTACCCTTAGCGGTCGTGCAGAGGACGCGGTAGATATTGCCGCCGTATTCAGCACGTACCTCCCAAAGGTCGTGTCCAGTGAGCTTTTTCCAGAATTTTGATGAGACGATTGGAGAACTACGCAGGATCTCTAAGCTGCGGACAACTTTGGCGCGCGCCGGAGGATCAAGACTCCGTAAGAATTATTCGACAGGCTTATCTCCCAAATCGCTTTCATAGAAAATAAGCTCCCGCAGGGGGGGAACGCATCTTCACTGCGCCCTGAGCACCTGGATAAAGGCTTCCTGGGGGATGTTGATCTTGCCGATGCTTTTCATGCGTTTTTTGCCTTCTTTTTGTTTCTCGAGCAGCTTTCGTTTCCGGGTAATATCGCCGCCGTAGCATTTCGCCGTTACGTTTTTTCGCAACGCCGAAACGCTCTCTCGCGCAATAATCTTTCCGCCGATCGCGGCCTGGATCGCGACCTGGTAGAGCTGGCGCGGGATCACTTCCTTCAATTTCGCCGCCAGCATTCGGCCGCGGCTGTCGGCCCGGTCGCGATGAACAATGGTGGAAAAAGCGTCAACCGGTTCGCCGTTTACCAGCAGGTCGAGCTTCACCAGTTTCGCGGCGCGATAGCCGGCGTGCTCGTAATCCATCGAACCGTAGCCGCGGGTGATGCTCTTTATCTTGTCGTTAAAGTCCACGAGAATCTCGTTCAGGGGCAGCTCGCAATGGAGCATGACGCGCCGGGTGTCGAGCGATTCCGTGTGATCCATCAGCCCACGCTTCTCGAGAATGAGCTGGAGGAGGTCGCCGATGTTTTCGTTCGGACAAAGCACGTAGGCCTTCACGATCGGCTCCCGGATCTCGTCGATCACGCTTGGATCGGGGAGATGCGCCGGGTTGTCGACGAGCAGCGTCTCGCCCCGGGTAGTGAGAATTTCGTAAATGACGCTGGGCGACGTGGCGATGATGTCCATGTCGTATTCCCGCCGCAACCGCTCCTGGATGATCTCCATGTGAAGGAGGCCGAGAAACCCGCAGCGGAATCCGAACCCGAGCGCGACCGAGCTCTCGGGCTGATAAACGAACGCGGAATCGTTCAGCCGCAATTTTCCGATGGCGGTCTTCAAGTGCTCGAAGTCGCCGGTATTAATCGGGTAAAGCCCGCTGAACACCATGGGATGGATTTCCTGGAAACCGGGCAGCGGTTCGCGGGCGGGGTTGCGCAAATCGGTCACGGTGTCCCCGATCTTGATGTCCGCGGTGCTTTTGATATTCGCGATGAAATAGCCGACGTCGCCCGCTTCGAGCCGTTTTTGCGGAAACATCTTCGGCGTGAATACCCCGACTTCCTTGACCTCGTAGCGCGCGTCGTTGTTGATCAGCTTGATGCCCTGGTCCGCCTCGATTTTGCCGGAAAAAACGCGGACGTAGGCGACGACGCCGCGGTAAATGTCGAAGACGCAATCGAAAACGAGGCCGCGCAGAATTTGATCGGCTGGTTTCGGCGGGGACGGGATGCGATCGACGACGGCTTCCAGAATTTCTTCGATGCCGATCCCCATTTTCGCGCTGGCGTCGATCGCTTCCTCGGCGGGAATCGCGAGAATTTCTTCGAGCTGCTTGTGGACCGCGGGGATGTCGGCATTCGGCAAATCGATCTTGTTGATGACCGGGATGATGGTGAGTCCCTGCTTGTGGGCGAGATGCACGTTCGCGACCGTCTGGGCTTCAACCCCCTGGGCGGCGTCGACGATGAGGAGCGCCCCTTCGCACGCGGCGAGCGACCGCGAGACCTCGTAGGCAAAGTCGACGTGCCCCGGCGTATCGAGGAGATTGAGCCGGTATTTTTTTCCCGACCTCGCGGTGTAACGCATCGCGACCGGATGGGCCTTGATCGTGATTCCGCGTTCGCGTTCCAAATCCATCGAATCGAGCAACTGGTCCTGTTTATCGCGCTCATGAATCGTGCCGGTGCGATCGAGCAATCGATCGGAGAGCGTGGTCTTCCCATGATCGATATGCGCGATGATGCAAAAATTTCGGGTCAGCTCGATCGACATAAAGCGCAGCACTATGCGGGCGCCGCTGGGGTGGGTCAATGAGCGCGGCCTCGCGCTCCCTCCTGCTCCTGATCCTGATCTTGCTCCTGCTCTTTCGAACCAGCGCCGCCGCTCACAAGATCAGGAGCACGATTATGAGCATGAGCAGGAAGAAGAGCCAGGACCATGGCGCTCCCCTTTCGACTCGACAGCAAACTCAAAATTTTTCATTCTCAGGAAGTCCATGAAACCGACTTCTAAAGTTCTGGCCGGCTCGATGATCAGCATGTTGTTTCTGATTCCTCCACCGATGGCCAGCGCTGCCTCCAAGGAGGCCCGCGTCACTCAAATCATTCGCGACGTCAGGCTTCTTCCGTCGGAAGCCGCGGCGCGCCCCGCCACCGTAAACGACAAAGTCTCCGAAGACACCGGAGTGAGGACGGGCGGCGACTCGCGTTCCGAGCTCACGTTTCCCGATTTGACCATTACCCGCCTGGGCTCAAACACGATCTTCAGTTTCACGGGCAACGGCCACACCGCGAGAATCGAGAGCGGCTCGATTCTTCTCCGCGTCCCCAAGGATTCCGGCGGGGGCTCCGTCAAGACGAGCGCGGTCACTGTGGCGGTCACGGGCACGACTCTGATCTTCGAATCGGGCGGTGGCACAAAGAGCAAATTGATCACGCTCGAAGGGGGCGCTCGGATGGCCCTGGTCGCGAAGCCGAAGGATTATCGGTACGTTCGAGCGGGGCAAATGCTGGATGTCCCGGCCGGCGCCACCACCCTGCCAATGCCGGTCAACATCAACCTCAATGACGTGATGAAGAACCATCCTCTCATCACCGACTTCAGGCCGCTGCCGAGCCAGCCGCTCATCCTGGCAGCGGCGCAACAGCAACCGCCGGCGCCCGCACCGCCCCCGCCGAGCTACACCGGGCCAAATATCAACATCGACATTGGAGGAATTTTGGGAGGAGGAGGGCCTCACCATCGTGGTCCTCAACGTCCTCCCTCCAATCAGCCGCCTACCACTAAGCCTCCGTCCAGTCAGCCGCCTACCACTTCGAACAACCCTCCTTCCTCGCCTCCAGGGAGAACGCCCGGGCAAACCAAGAATCCTCCCACCACGACAACGACAAACCCACCGTCCCGGCAGCCCAAGAACCCGCCCTCGACCACAACGCCGACTATCCCGCGCACACCTCAAAAAGGGCCCAGACCGAAGCCTTCACCTACGCCTCCCGTTCTGCGTTAGACCGCCCTACGGCCTGAGGGCAGGCCATCGAGCCGTGAAACGACTGCCAGAAAAGATCTATCTCGTTCCCGGATCGGGCTTCACGGCGGACGGAGTTGAATTCGCAGTGGGTCGGAACGGGGTGGGCGTCGCGACAACTCGCTTGTTCAAGACCTTTTGGTATTGAACCTTGTTCTCTACCCACTGATAGAAGGGATCTTCCACGATTGGGCCCCAGACGAGGCGGCCACCGTAGCGCCAGTTATCGAGCAGAATACCCTGGGCAAACGGCTGGCCCTTCGCGGTGACGACAATGACGTTGTGCTCGCTCGCCGTCTTATCAAAAGATTCCGCCCAATGAAATTCGAGCGTCTCCCACTTCAAGTCGGCGAGTCGAAGAAGGAGCCTTTCCGCCCATTGGAAACAAAGGCCTCCTTTCCTTACCCCGGTATTCACGAGGAAGTTTTGCAGGCCCGGTGGCCAGACCACTTTCCACTCTTTCTTTAGTTCCCGGCCAGTCGTGTAAGCCAGCGCGGCAACTCGTTGGGCCTCCTCAGGATCGACATCCGGGGACAGGGCCGAGATCCGAGCGCGCAGGACTGGATCATCAGCCGAAGTGGCGAACGCCGGGTCCTTCTTCCGCGCTTCGGCCGTTGAAACCAGGGCGGTGAGCGCCAGAAATCCGAAGATCAGGCGGAGACCACCGCGAACTCGGATTGGTCGGCAGGAAAACATAAGGGGCATAAGTTAATGCGCAGCGGCAGACGTCAAGCGGGCTCGGACCTTTTCCGCGCGCCGTTTCGATGGTGAAAATGGATTTCCAAAATGCTCCGGTTCATTTACAACCTGGCCAGGTATTCACCCAGGATGAACTTTTCGCTGCGAATCACTGGCCGGGGGTTTCTCTCCCGTTTCGTCTCAATCACATCCATCATTCTGCTCGCGGCTCTGAGCGGTTGTGGCGGTCCGCGGCGCGACATCGTCGGAAAATGGCGAGCGGATGGAGAAGGCAACACGATGGTCTGGGAATTCGCTGAGAGTGGGGCTGTCCAGATCGGAAGCATTCGGGGCCGATACAGCTTTGGAGATCGCGATCGGATAAAGATCGAAACATCGGGCGCAACTTCCGTTTATCAGCTCGAGCTAGTCGGGGATCACATGAGGTTGAAAGATCCTGCTGGATCCAAACTTGAATTTACCCGGGTGAAATAGACAGCCGTGTCGTCGCGGGGCGGCCGAACCAATTAACAGCGGCAACGAAAACAGGGCGAAACCCGAGCGTATTCTCACTGCTTGTCCGACGACAAATCTACAAGTTAGGCTTGCCTTGAGTTTTGGAAATCGTCACCCTCCCTCGAAAAGCAGCCCTCCCTTCTATCATGCCCCCTCAATCAAAGCTCGGCCAGACAGACCCCTGCCCTGCCGGCTAGTCTTTTCTACTTCCCACCCCAGCGAATCCATAACCCGCCCGAAAACCATGCCTCCAAAAAAGAAAAAAAACGCTGCCTCATCTCGCAAGACCGCAAAGTCTCCCGCCTCCAATAAAAAACCCGCAAAAAAGTCTCCCGCGCCCAGGAAAAAGGCTGTGGTTGCCAGCAAATCCGAATGTGGAATGCCAGCGCGAACCCGGGGGAGCGCTGCAGCGGCTCCCGCTCAAACGCGAGGCAGCTCAGATTGGAGGGTCGCCAAGAGCTTGCTGAAGCTTCGTGATCAGGTGAACGCCAAATGGCCGAGCCGAAATAAAGAGGACGACGGCACCATCGGCGATACCTCCCACCAAAACCGCAGCTCGGACCATAATCCCTGGGTGGATGAAGGAGTGGTAACCGCCCTGGACATCACCCACGATCCCGGACACGGTTGCGATTCCTACGTCCTGGCAGATACGATCCGAAAATCCAAGGATTCCCGGGTGAAATACATCATATCCAATCGGAGGATTGCCAATTTTGCTGCGATCGGTGGTGCCAGCGCCTGGGCCTGGCGACCGTATGGCGGAACCAATGCCCACGACAGGCATTGTCACATTTCGGTAAAGGCGACAAAGGCTCAATACGACGATCAAAGCGCCTGGACCATCTAGCCGGATATCCTCGTTCAGTAGGACGCTTTCCTAACGTAGAGCATCGCCTGGTTGCGGATCCGGGTAGGTGTTAGCTCGCGCCCGATTTTGCCTGTCGGTACTCTCCCTTCATGCGGCGAATGATAAGTGCCGGGCTGCTCATGTTCCGAAAAAAGGAAAGCGCCCTCGAGGTGCTCCTGGTTCATCCCGGCGGCCCCTACTTTCAAAAGAAGGATGAGGGCGCCTGGACCATCCCGAAAGGAGAAGCGGCGGAGGGCGAAGATCTGCTGACACGAGCAAGGATTGAGTTTGAAGAAGAGCTCGGGATTGCCGTTGGAGGGGCGGCCGTCGCGGGCGGGACCGATATCTGGATAGAGCTGGGCGAGGTAAAACAGAAAGGCGGCAAGAGAGTCCACGCCTGGGCGTTTGCCGGTGATCTGCCGCCCGATTTCCAACCGTCCTCTAATACCTTCGAGCTGGAATGGCCGCCGCGATCCGGCAAAACGCAGCCGTTCCCGGAGATCGATCAGGCCAGCTTTTTTCCGCTGGAGCTGGCGCGGGGCAAGATCAATCCAGCCCAGGCTGTTTTCCTCGATCGATTGGTCGCTGCCCTGGCGGTCGCGGGAACGGGAGACGCGCAATGACGCGACCGCTTTTTCTTTTCGCCCCCGGAGCGGGAGCGCCTTCCACTCACCCCTGGATGCAACGCTGGAAAGAGCGGCTCGCGACCATTGGCGATATCGAGACCTTCGATTACACCTACATGCAGCAAGGGCAGCGACGTCCCGATCGGCTCCCGCAGTTGGTCGCCACCCACCGGCAGGCCTTGGCGGATGCTCGACAAGGCACCGACCGGCCGGCGTTCCTGATCGGCAAGAGCATGGGTGGACGGATTGGATGCCATGTCGCGCTGGAAGAACCGGTCGCGGGGCTGATTTGCTTCGGTTATCCGCTCTGCGGCGGCGGCGATCCATCCCGATTGCGCGATAAGGTGCTGCAACAGTTGCAGACGCCGATTCTATTTATCCAAGGCACGCGCGATCCGCTTTGTCCGTTGGAGCTTTTGGAAAACGTGAGACTTAAGATGACGTGCCCGAATTTCCTTCATCTCGTCGAAGGCGGCGATCACTCCCTGCTCGTGTTGAAGCGCCAGCTCAAGGCGGAGGGCGAAACCCAGGAGGAGGTGGACC
>JBAPMH010000589.1:0-27681 GCA_049278515.1 Chthoniobacterales bacterium | reverse complement strand
ATACACCTAGCGCGTGCTGCGAGGGGATGAAGCCTAACGCGGAGTTGAAGAACTTCGTGGCGGCCGGCGGAGGCATTTACACGTTCACGCCCACAATTACGGCTGGACCTAATTTAATCACTCATGTGAGTGCTTCCGTCATCAGTACAACCCTGACCTTTTCTTCGGCGAACTGCGGCGCCAATGGACCAGTGAACAGTTATGTTACCAGCGCTACTTCACCTGCGGGTTTCTCATTCTCATTACCCGTCCAATTCAGCCGGGATGTGGAATGGGCCGCTTCCAGCAGCGCGGGCGTAAATCTTTCTGGCGGCATGGCTTTCCCATTTAACATTCAGTTTCCTCAGCCGCCTGGCGGTCTTCACTGTAGTGACAGTCTTTCCTTTTGTATCAAATACACCTTCACTGACATCAACTGTAAGACATGTGAGATCATACGATGCTATGGACCATTTCCACGAGGAGGCGGAATCGACATTCCCCAATAGGGCAAACGACAGCGGGAACATTCAGCATTACGCAAAAGCCAACCTACCTCGTCACCACTTGCCGATCGGCTTTAGGGTAACGCCTACCACGACACAGATTGCCGGCGAATCATGATGTCGACCAGCGCGGTACCACAACACGTCATGCTGACCCTTAATTGATTCGCTATCAAGGTAGCCGTTCATGTGGGCCGCATTGCCCGTCGGGCCTGGGGTGGCTCCGCCGTCATCGAACTCGGTGTCGTGATAGCGCAACGCCCATATGTCGGCAACCCCCCAGGCATCAGCGATGTCATCATTCGGCTCGGGAATGATTTCATATCCCCGACCCGTTCCTTGGTTGCGCACGCGCCATTTGCGATCGGTGGCAGGGTTTTTCCTTCGATTGGTTTCGAGAGAAAAAGCTTTCCAGCCCGTAGCAGCGTTGTATTCCTCGATTACATCGTTGCCAGCGCCTTCGACATTGAAATCAAATCTCCAATAGGCCTGATGGTAATGAGGCTTGCTGACGCAATAATCGCTAATCGCCGTAAAATAGAAGCGCGCCTGTATCGTCCCGTCCGGATAGAGAAACCACTTCTGAATATAGCGATACCATCCGGCCTGCATCTCGGTGGTTAAAATCAGTTGGTCTGCTTTTCTTTCCACCGCGACACCCGCGAATGAGCCAGCATCCACGCCCGGATGATCACACACCGTTTGCGGCGCGGCAGTTGCTTCCGCGTGGCATGGCGAGACTATGTTAGTTGCCTCGAAAGTCCTAAGCCCGGTTTGCCAATCACGGTGAGAGAGATACGTGTCGCCACACCCGCCCAACTCATACAATACATTTAAGACCGGCAAATGAGCCATCTGGAGAACTTGTTTTCCCTTGTAGCGCACACTGGTCAATTGCAGACCGGAGCCGTCCACACCCACGCTTTGATCCGGGGTTGCCCACCCTAACGTCCATATTGCGTCAGAGCTCGGCCAATCGGTTGAAAAAACATACGGGCAGGTCTGGCCCTGAGCGGCCGCACAGGAAACGAGGAGCACAATTTCGCATAATAGGTAAACCATGTTCGCGCCAATCGATATAGGCCTGGCTCGTGGTAACATTGCGACGGTCATTCTCTCTTCCGCCAACGCAACACTATCGCTGCCTCGATTCGGCAATGCCGCCAGTGGTGAGGTTAACTACAACCACCCGTTGTAAACCTTGACGGTCCGCGGTTAGTATCTGAAACTGTATGAAGCGATCCCGCATGGAATGCTTCGCAGGAGCATCCACAACGAATCCTCCTTCCAGAATACCCCCGTTTTCCAGCATCCGCGCGTGTTCTAGGTCTGTGCGAATAATTTGGCGGGCTTCTTGTCGTTCGTCTTCGGAGGCTTGTGGCCGACCACGTAAATGCTCCTCATGCAAGACCGCGCCATTGGATGGATCTATAATCAAGCGGATGACAATACCTTGAGAATAGTTGAAAACTACGGCGCTGACGAGAAACCTCTGGACCGTCTCCTTTTCCGCGGGCAGCCTCTTGATGCCGAGAACCCTTAGCCGCGCCTTTCTCGCCTCTCTTAACCTTCGAAGATAAGTGAGGGCCCGTTCACCGAGCCGCGCTTGCTCAACGGGTGTCCATAGCTCCTGGGTCTGCGACTCACTAATGGCGCCATCCAATTGAACCGCATTCGCTCCCGCTATGACGGACGTTGCGAAAGAAGCGGTAATCATCACCGTGGTGGCGACCTCGATTAACTTGGACGCGCGGCGATTTCGCATCGGCAAAGTTACGCGCTTCGCGCCAAATCACAAGATGGGCAATGTAGTGGCGGCTGCCTCCTCGCCTTGCGACAAGGAGCGGGTGTATGAGCGTTTTGGCAGAAAGGTAGGATGCTGCCGGACGGTTTGCGCTACATTGATAGCTGGCTGGAAAGGATGGAGATCGTTGTTTGCAGCTCATGGAAACTGATGCGCGAAAGCTTTTCCAGCAATGGACGACGGCTTGGAGCGACCTTGTTTCGCTTGAGATTCTTGAGTTGGAGGAGCCGCGTAGCCATCGCGGTGATCGCTCTCGATGAAGGCAATGTAGAGGCGCTCGGCCTGACTGGGCTCCCCGGGTTCGGGAGCTGAAGCATGACCTGGTCAACCCCGATGGATGGTTCTCCCGCGCTATTGCCAAGATTGGCCGGTGAAAGATGGTTCGAGGAGGTCGGCGCAGTGCCGGGCTCAACTGAAGCGGCCGCCGGAAGAGACACCAAGCTGACCGTGCCGGCAATGCTTTGGCCATTCGGCAGGAAAGGCGCAACGCGGATTGTGCACTCTCCATTAAGGGCTGGGATCAGGACCACGTCGGGATCCACATAGGTTTGGTTGCTGAGATTCTTGGCGATAATGTGTCCCGTCGCCGTGGTCCCCTCGAAAACATAAAGATCAAATTGCGTCTCGCCGGCTTCGGGCCAGCGGACTTCGATCCGGATGTATCTGCTCGTGGTGGTGGCGGCGCTGAGACCGGAAACAGTGAGCGCAAATTCATCACACACGAGGACTGCATTGCAGGTTGGAACGCCAGTGGCCTGAGAAGACGGATTAGGCACCAGGTATGGCCCGCGTAAAACGTAATCGGACCGCTGCTCTCCGTCAGGGTCCCGCTCGGTGGTATGATCGTGGCGAAACTAAAGACAGCCAGGAGAGCGGAGAGTGAAACCAAAATGGCGCAGGTCGTAACTTGCAGGCGGGGAAGGCCGGCGCGCGTGAGGAATGCTTTTTCATTATGGATCACCTTTCAGAGCGCCGAAATGGCAAAGAGCTTTGCCAAGGGAATCGTATCCGGAACCCGGCAGTGGTTCCCGGTCGGCAGGACGTCAGACACGAATGAGTTTTGACGAAAGCTCAATTCGCGTGTGCGTTAGCGGGATGAAAAGCAGAATCCACGCGCAGGTTTTTGTTTTGGTGTCTCTCGTGGCCGTCGTCTTCCTGGCGGGCTGCTCGAAATCCGAAAAGGCAGATTCGGTCGCCGCCACCCCACAGCCGACGGCAAACGCGAAACAACCGGCGCCGGCCGCGTCGCCCGCCAAAACCGAAGCTTTCACCGGCACCAATGCGTGCTCGTTGCTGACGAAGGAGGAAATCCAGGCGGTCCAGGGTGAACCGTTCACGGACTCCATCAGCAGCGGGAAAACCGGTTCCGGGCTGTCTATTTCTCAATGTTATTTCCAGCTGCCGCAGGCCGTAAATTCTATCGTCGTTACGCTCACAAAAAAAGCCGAAGGCCCCGGCGCCCGCGACCCCGCGAAGCATTGGGAGGAAATGTTCGATCCCGAAAAGAAGACTGAGAAAGAAGAAAAAGAAGAGGCGGAAAAGGAGCCGGAGAAAGTCGAAGGAATTGGAGACGAAGCCTTCTGGACCGGCAACCGGGTTGGCGGCGCGTTGTATGTGTTGAAAGGCAACAGCTACATCCGGATCAGCGTGGGCGGCGCCGGAGATCAGACGGACAAGATCAGGAAATCAAAAGATCTCGCCAAAAGCATCCTCGGCCGCCTGTAGCTCGATGAAGCTCTATCTGCTGCGTCACGGAAAAGCCGACTGGCCGGATTGGAACAAGCCTGACGATGAAAGGCCGTTGACCGAAGAGGGCAGGATCCAGGTCGCCGCCGTCGCCCGGCGCCTGGCGCGGTTCCAGATCGAGCCTGCCATTTTCACGAGCCCGCTGCCGCGGGCGAGTCAAACGGCCGACATCGCCGGCCAACATTTGAATCAGAAAGTTCGCGTCGATCCACTGCTCCGTCCCGGGTTCGACGCCGGCAAACTGAAGAAACTGCTTAAGGATTTTTCCGGCGACAGCCTGATGATTGTCGGTCACGAACCTGATTTCACTCGCACGATCTTTCAATTAACCGGCGGCCAGACCAGGCTTTCCAAGGCAGGCGTGGCTTTGGTGCAGCTCGAGCCCGGTTCGATGAAAGGCGAGCTGCGCTGGCTCGTTCCGCCCAAATTTGCGAAGGAATAATCCTGCGCAAAAATATGACTCTCTCTGTCATTCGGCGCTGGGCGTTCCTCCTCGCCCTGGTCTTCCTCCCGGCAACTATCCGTTGCGAAACCAAGTCGAATGACCGTCACGTCGTGATTGTCGTCTGGGATGGGATGCGCCCCGACTTTGTCTCTGAGCGCTACGCTCCCACCCTGTGGAAACTCGCGCAGGAAGGCGTCACCTTCGCTCATCATCACTCGGTCTATCCCACCGCCACCTACGTCAATGGCGCGGCCCTCGCCACCGGCGTTTATCCAAACCGAAACAACTTGCTCGCGAACCGCGAATACCAACCGCTCATCAATCCGAACAAGTGTTTCGACAATGGCGAAATGCCCATCATCAAAAAAGGGGATGAAGTCAGCGGTGGAAAATATCTCGCGGCGCCCACCATTGCGGAAATAGTTCGCGGCGCCGGCCGGCGGACTGCCATTGCTGGCACCAAGTCGGTCGTTCTCCTGCACGATCGTCATGCCGAATGGACCACCGCGGCCATGAGTGCCCTGACGAAATTCGCCGCCGCGCCCATGCCTCCGCCTCTCCGCGAAGAAACGCTCCGTCTTCTTGGACCATTTCTAACCGAGCCGGCCAATACCAACGACCAGCGCAACACCTACGCCACGCGCGCGCTCATCGAAATCCTATGGCGCGAGGGCATCCCTGATTTCTCGCTTTTGTGGCTCAACGAGCCCGACGACACTCAGCACGAGTATTCCCCCGGCCACGACGCCTCTCTCGCCGCGATCCGGGGCTCAGACCGCAACCTCGCCCTCGTGCTCGAAGCCATCTCCAAAAACAAGGCGCGGGAAACGACGGATATTTTCGTCGTCTCCGACCACGGGTTTTCCACCATCGAGCGCGGCGTCGATTTCGCGGCGGCGCTTCGAGCCAGCGGCTTCGACGCGGTCACCTCCTTCGAGGACAAACCCAAGACCGGTCAGATTATGATCGTGGGAAACGGCGGCACGATTCTTTTCTATGTCATCGAGCACGATCGTGAGGTCACGTCGCGCCTGGTCGAATGGCTTCAGCACTCCGATTCCGCCGGGGTCATTTTCGCGCGGGAGAAATTTGAAGGCACCTTTCCGCTGGAATTCGTCCGGGCGAACACCGTCCAGGCGCCGGACGTAATGGTGGCATTACGCTGGAACCCGAAGCCAAATCGCCATGGCATTGCCGGCCATATCGTCACCGATTCCGCCCGTGGCGCCGGTAAGGGGAGTCACGCCACCCTAAGTGAATTCGACGTCCACAACACCCTGGTCGCGGCGGGTCCCGATTTTCCTAAGGGAACGACGACGCTTCCGAGCAGCAACGTCGATATCGCTCCGACCGTATTGCGGATCCTTGGAATCGAGACGCCGCAGAAATTCGACGGCCGCGTCTTGACTGAAGGAACAAAAGAAAAACCCGGTCGAACCGACGCCGTCAGCAGGACGCTCGAAGCCAACCGCAAATTTCCGACGGGCGAATGGCGCCAACATCTTCGGGTTTCATCGCTCGGTGAAACGATCTACATCGATGAAGGCAACGGCGCCTTCGAAAGTTCCGCCGAGAAGCGCTGAGCGTAATCTTCTTTTCTTCGCGTGCCCCATCGACATCGTCCCCGCGGCCAGCATCGGCCACTGCAAGCGCAGCACGGTGCAATCGTCCGCGTGGCGGGCGAACCAGTCGCGTTCGCGGCGGAGATCGACAAGGTCGCGGCGAACATCGATCACTTTTGGGTCACGATCCGAATGGGCGATCTCGGCCCTCTCCGGATCGCGCTGAGCACGCATTCAAGGCAGAACGCCGCGGCCGGTTTCGACCCGCGGCTGCGTGTTGGGATAATCGCGTCGACGTGGGAAGGATTGCCCGCAGCCGGCATGGTCGAATCTCCCGGCCTCGACTACGCCCGGATTGAAGCGGAAACGCCGGCAAAATTTGTCGAATACGAACGCCCAGCCCTGGAAGTTCTTCTCACCGAAAAGACTCGTCGCGCCATTTTCATTGAAGCCTGGGGCGAGCTTTACGTGCGAACTCACCTCGGCCTTCATCAAATCCACAGCCGCCGCGCCAGTTGCAGCGTCCTTTCGGATTCCGTCGGACGCGATGGCGCCATTCGCTTCTATTTCCCGGGCGGAACCGCCGAGATGCTCCTCTTCAAATACTGCGGTCAGCCCTGATCGGCTTGTGGAGGCGGGTGTCTCACCCGCAAGAAAGGCCTAACGGACAACGTTATCTGCGGGTGAGACACCCGCCTCTACACCGCCATCCTCAATTTCTCGATGCCCTGCCCGCAATGCTTCGCAGAGCGATGCAGGCGGGTCCATCCTCGCCGAAGATACCAGGGAGGGGACTCGAACCCCTAAGGATTGCTCCACCAGATCCTAAGTCTGGCGCGTCTGCCAATTTCGCCACCCTGGCGGCTTGGTAAAATCTTACCAAACACAGGATTGTATTAACATCCTGGCTGGGGGCCAGCCCCGACCGGCGACCGCAAGTCGGCCCTTACAGTTTCCCCTTCTAATCGATAAGAATCGAGAGTTCGCCGAAGGCCCTCTTTCCAACCGACCGCGACCCGGTAGCCGAGTTCGCTTTCGATTGTGCTGACATCCGCGCGGGAGTCGCGAATGTCGCCAATGCGGCTTGGTTTCAGAGTTTGAGTCAGCGGCCTGCCGGATAATTCAGCCAAAGCGTCCGCCAGCTCCAGCACCGAAACGGACTTGCCGGTAGCGCAGTCAAAAATGCGGCCGGCAATTTTCTCTTCGGGTGCTGCCGCCGCGAGAAGGGTGGCCGACACCACGTTGTCAATGTAGGTAAAGTCACGCGACTGCTGGCCGTCGCCGTAAATCGTGATGGGGTGAGAGTTGAGAACGGCTTTGCAAAAACGCGCCACCACGCAGGCATAGGGAGAATCGTAAGTCTGCCGTGGCCCGAAAACGTTGAAGTAGCGCAAAGTGACTACCGGCAAACCATACAAGCGGTGAAACAGCCGGGCATATTGCTCCGCCGCGTACTTCTGGATCGCGTAGGGGGAAAGCAACCCCGGCGAGGACGCTTCCTGGCTCGACTCTGTTTTTGCGTCGCCATAAACGGACGATGAGGAAGCAAGAACGACGCGCCGCACGCCGGCATCGCGAGCGACGATGAAGAGACGCAAGGTTGTCTCGAGGTTCCTTTGGTTGCTTTCGAGGGGAGCGATAATCGACTGCTGGACGGATGGCATCGCAGCGAGGTGAAAAACGCAGTCGCACTCTTTGAGCAGTTGCTTGAGCAAAACGCTATCACCGGCGTCGCCCTGGACGAACTCCAGATCGTCACCCTGTGCGCACCAGGTGAGATTGTTGAGCGTGCCGGAACTCAAATCGTCCAGAACAACGACGTTGTCTCCGCGCCGGCACAGAGCCTCGGCCAGATGCGACCCGATAAATCCCGCTCCACCTGTTATGAGCGCTTTCATGAATCCGTTAGGGCCCGGACCCTTCATTTCGGCCGATTGCAAACGTGAAAAATTGAGCGGTGGAGGACACGGCGGAGGGAAGCGTAAATATCTAACGCCGCTCATGATTAGGGCAGATGCGATTTTAGTCGAGCACGGAAACCTGCAGTGTTGAGAAGGACTCGCGCCGTATGTGCGGGCGAGGGTCAGGAAAACCGAGCCGATGACGCGGTCCGCCCGAGATGGAACTTGCTTTGCCACTGGCGGCGAAATTTTCTCGACAGGAGCGGGCCCATTCAAGACCATTCACGCAAGACGCACGTTAGAAGGCGTTTTCTGATCCTCCATTTGTATGCCGCGCCCTCCGGAATTACAGAAGCTTCCGCTCCTCCCGGAGAGCATTTTTCAACTCGCGAAAGCGCACGGAAAAGCCTCGGTGGAGGTTCTTCGGGACTGCGTTCTCTGGGAAACAAACACCTCACCAAAGCGAGAACGCCGATCACCTTGGCGGCTGTCGGCCGAGGAATCCGATTACAGTCCGCTTAGAATGGCCGAGCAATGTCGCGTCAGCCTTCGCCATCTGGAGCGGCGCTTCAAGCACGAGGTTGGGTTTCCGCCACGAGTGTGGCTTAAGTGGCAACGCCTGAAAGCCGCTCTTATCCGGCTACAAGGTACCGCGAGCATCAAGGAAATCGCTTATAGTCTGCACTATTGCCAGGTCTCGCATTTTTGTCGCGATTTCAAACTGCAGTTTAAAATGACGCCATCGGAATCCCGGCGACTGCCGAGGTCCGTGCAGGAGCGTTTGCTTGCGCTGGATGCTCCCTTTTGCCGCGAGCGTTCGTCACGGAATTCCCGTTCCGTTTCCGCCGCTGAGCGCAAGACTGCGTAGCTCCTTCCGAGTGATGGATGTCATTAAACTTCCCCTCCTTCTCGGAAGCGTCCGTGCCGGTCGCCGAAGCGAACATGTGGCCAGGTACCTTCTGGCCACCCTGGAGGCCGATTCACGATTTCACCCGGAACTGCTTGACCTTGCGACCTATCGTTTCGGCGTGCTGGAACAGCGGCCTTCGGACATGGCGGATCCGCCCGAAGGGTTGGAAGTGTTTTCCCAGCAGCTCCGCGAAGCCGATGCCCTCCTGATCGTTTCGCCCGAGTACAAGGGAGGTATTCCGGGAGCTCTGAAAAATGCCATCGATTTGCTGGAGCCGGAGATTCTGCGGCGAAAACCGGTGGGAATCTGCACCGTTTCCGCGGGTGGATTTGGCGGTCTGCAATGCCTTCTCCAGCTTCGGTTAACGGTCCTTGCCTTGGGGGGGGTGCCGATTCCGGAAAGCATTGCGGTGTCCCGAGTGCAGGAGCGGTTTGGTGAACAGGGCGGGATGCGTAATGGCTCAAAGGCGTTGGAGACCGAGCGGTTCCTCGGCGAACTCTACTTCTACGCTCGGGCCCTAAAGCGTGCGCGCCAAACTACGCCTCTTCTCGCGGAGAGACCATGAATTCTTCCGCCATCCTCGTAGGGGTGTTAAAATCTGCCGGGGATATCCCGGGCATCACGCTGTTGCCCGCGGTCCGATGTTGCCAGTGGATCGAGATTCGCGCGGATCTGCTTCCTGAGCTCAACCCGGCGGAACTGCGGGAGCGGTGTAAAGGAACGCGGCTGCTCTATACGTTGCGAACCTCCCCGCAAAAAGAGCGCGGTTCTCTTTCCCTGGCGCATCGGCACAAATCATTGCGAAAGGCAGCGGAGACCTATGATTTCGTGACGTTGGAAGGGGAATGTGATTTGGTTCCCGAAGTTTTGGGGGCCATTCCACCGGAAAGGCGGATCATTTCCTGGTTTGGAAGAGCCACCGGCCCGGAGTGCCTGGAGGCGCGGCTTGGCACGTTTACGCGAACGCCTGCCCGTCTTTACCGGTTCGAGGTGGAGTGTAGTGGAATCGAGGACGGCTTGGCGCCGCTGCATTTCTTGCATCGCGCGCGCCGGGAGGACGTGACCGCTTATGCCGAGGGCGCTGGCAGCAACTGGACACGCATACTTGCGCCCAGGCTGGGTGCGCCGATCGCATTTGCCAGCATCTCGGGGAACAACAACATGGCGGACTTCGAACCAACGGTTCGAGAACTTGTGTTGGATTACGGTTTCCCGGATCTCCGGCCGGTTCGGGAAATCTTTGCCATAGTGGGGCAGCCGCTCTCGGGCTCGCTTTCCCCTCGTGTCCATAACGCCGCCTATCGGGCGAATGGTTTCGGGCGATTATTCCTGAGTTTTTCGGCGGACAGTTTTCAGCAGTTTTGGCAACGGATCGTTCTCAGCGGCACTATGGAAGCGATTGGCTTTCCAATCATGGGACTGACAGTTGTCTCGCCGCACAAAGAGGCCGCACTGGAGGTGGCCACGCATCGCTCGTCGCTCTGCCGGCAATGCGTGTCGAGTAATCTGCTCGTGCGCCGGGACTACGAATGGAGCGCGTCGACAACGGATCCCGAGGGCATCTTCCATAATATGCCCCTCGGTCATCCGAGGCCGGGAACCAAAGTCGCGATTATCGGTTGTGGTGGCTCCGGCCGCGTTGCCGCCGCCGCCTTGAGTCAGGCAGGCGCGGACGTCACCTTGGTAAACCGCGGCGCCGAGCGCGGGCGATGGGCGGCGGCACTCCTTGGCTTGCCCTTTGTGCCGCTGGAGTCATTCTCCGCGCTCGGGTACAGCGCGATCGTTAATGCAACGCCGGTCGGCCGGAATGGCGAACGCCTTCCGGTGAATCTCGCGGAGCTCGACCACGAAGCGACAGTGGTGGATATGGTTTACCACCACGCAGGCCCGACGGCGTTGACTGAGCTAGCGCGGGCCTTGGGGTATCACGTTGTCGATGGCTGGCTGATTCTGCTCGCTCAGGCTCGGCGCCAATATTTTTTGATGACCGGCGAAACCATGCCCCTGGGCCTCAGCCGCCGTCTCCTGGGATTTCCCGCTACGGCCCAAAACGGCGCAAGCCTCTCCCATCAGAACCGATCCAATGACCGACTCTCAACTGTTAATTTCGGAAACGGAGGGGTCCATGCTGCATGATCCAACCCGGGCGGGATTGAAACCCGTGGAGCGAATCCGTGGACTCGCCGCCGGACTCTTTGCCGGGCGCGCCGATGGCTATGATTCCGCCGCAGAATTCCCCGCGCAGGACTTCGACGACTTGTACCGCGCGTCGCTCAACGCGCCGTGCGTGCCAGAGCACTATGGCGGGCTCGGGCTGGGTCCGGGATACGACGCCCACATGCTCTGGCTGATGACGGTGGAACTCGCGCGGGCGAACATGTCGTTGGCGCGGTGCTGGGAGGGCCACGTCAATTCGCAAGTGCTCATTGCGGCGCTCGGGAGCAACGAGCAGAAGGAGCGCTGGTTTGAGGGGATCGTTGCGCGCGGCGACATTTGGGTGGCTTGGAGCGGCGAGCCCCAGGCCAGCGTGCCCGGACAAAAAAACGCCTTTGGCACTTCGTTGGAAAAGGCGCC
This sequence comes from Chthoniobacterales bacterium, assembly GCA_049278515.1. Taxonomy (GTDB): domain Bacteria; phylum Verrucomicrobiota; class Verrucomicrobiia; order Chthoniobacterales; family UBA10450; genus AV80. The sequence goes on along the minus strand of JBAPMH010000589.1, from coordinate 16,254 downwards.
CGGAGGGTACATTCTTCGCGGCACCAAAGCGTATGCCACGAGCGCCGGCCATGCCCGCCGGGCGATCCTGCTTGTGAATGCCGCAGGGCCGGGCGGCGCGCGGCATGCGACCGCGTCTGCCGATGATCTATTCCTGCTAGGCTGCGATCTCTCGCAACCGGGAGTGAGCTACGATAGCTCCTGGTGGAACCCCATCGGAATGCGGGCCACGGTCAGCTACATGGTGCGGTTCGACGACGTGTTCATCCCGGAGGAGGACGTGATCGGGCGGCCCGGCCAATATCTGCAGGAGGGTTGGCAAACGCGCTTCTCCCCGCATTACGCGGCCACCTTTCTTGGCGGAGCAGAGGCCGCCTACGAGTATGCACTCGCTTCGATTCACAAACAGAAGCGAACAGATGATCCTTACGTCGCCCATCGCATTGCCGCGATGTCGCTCAATATCGAAACAGCGCACTTGTGGCTGAAACACGTCGCGAATCTTTGGGATAACGAGCGCGTCGAAGAAGCAAAAACGGCGGCCCCCAGGGTGCGGTATCTGGTCGAGAGGCTCGCCACCGAAACGCTCGATCACTGCATCCGCGCCTGCGGCGCGCGCGCCCTCGTGAAGCCGAGCCCGGTCGAGCGGATCTATCGCGATTTGTCGCTCTACGTTCGCCACGACAATGCCGACCACGTGCTGGCGACAGTGGGCCAGCAATTGCTCGGTAAAAAGCACGATCACTCGTTCTTCAATCCCGTCAGTGATGCCAGCGGCAATGGCGCCCATTCGGTGTCGAGCCCGCCCACCCAGCAGAGCCGAATCCCCGTGGCATGAACCGCATCGATCAAAGCTTGAGGAAACCGGGGCGAGCCTATGCCGCGTGGTCCATCGGCATTTATGCTGGCGCAACTTTGCAAACCCTGGCGCCGCACCCCGGCGCGCGCAATCCAGTTCTGACGCGGCACGACGTGACGGATATTCCCGCGGCGTTCCTCGCTGACCCATTTTTGCTCCGTGATGGCGAGTCCTGGTGGATGTTCATGGAAGTCATGAATACGGAAACTGGGCGAGGTGAGATCGCGCTCGGCCGAAGCCGCGACGGAGTGGAGTGGAGCTACGAAGGGGTGGTTTTGCGGGAGCCGTTTCACCTTTCCTACCCCTATGTGTTCTCCAGCGCCGGGCAACGCTACATGGTTCCGGAGACGCTGGGCGCCGGGGCGGTGCGTCTCTATGCCGGCGATCCGTTCCCGACGAAATGGCGGCATGTGAGGGATCTAATCCCCGGCGCCTTTGCGGACCCAAGCCTGTTCGAGAGCGACGGCCGCTGGTGGCTGCTCTGCTGCGGTAATCCGTCCGGCCACGACATGCTCAATCTCTTCAGCGCGCCCACGCTCGACGCGAACTGGCAGGAACACCCAATCCGCCCATTGATTGACAACGATAATCAGCGAGCCCGCCCGGCAGGGCGAGTGACCATTTCAGAGGGCCACCCGATTCGTTTCGCGCAGGATTGCCGTCCGCGATACGGATCCGCTGTGCGCGCGTTTGTTCTGGCAGAACTCACCACCACTTCCTACGTCGAGCGAGAGCTCGGTCCCAACCCGATTCTTGGTCCCGGCCACGAAACCTGGAACCAGCTCGGCATGCATCATCTCGACCCGCAGCGAATCGAGGACGGTTCCTGGCTGGCCTGTGTGGATGGATGTGCTCCGCTCACCGCACCATAAAAAATCCTGCCGCTTCTCCCACGATCCCAGCATGCGTAAGTTATTGAGCGAAGAAGAGGTCGCGGCGTATCAGCAAAGGGGAATTGTTTTTCCCATCCCGGTCTTGTCGAACGAAGAGACGGCGCGGTTCCGCGGAGCGTATGAAGACTTCTGCGACCAACTCGGCTCCCGCCCCAGTGCCGCGCAATCCCGCAATCCGCATCTCTTTCATCGCTGGGCCTACGATTTGGCAACCCACGGGCGCGTGCTCGATGCGGTCGAGCAGATCATCGGGCCGAATATTGTGGTCCACCACGCCTCCTTGTTCTGCAAATATCCGCACGACGGGACCTTCGTTTCCTGGCACCAGGATGGTTACTATCTGGACTTAAGCGCGCCGTTACTCGTTTCAGCCTGGATTGCGCTCTCAGAAAGCAACGTGGCGAATGGGTGTATGCGGGTCGTCCGCAATTCCCACCAGAATGGCAGAGTGGCGCACGCCAACTCCGCAATCTCGCCGCACAACCTCCTGCCCAGCGGGCTGGAGATCGCGTGCGAAGTGGATGAGCGCGACGCGACGGACGTGGTGCTGAGCCCGGGCGAGATGTCTCTCCACCATGTGAACCTGGTGCACGGTTCAAACCCGAATCACTCGGCGGCGCCGCGGCTCGGTTTTGCCGTGCGCTATGTCGCGCCGTCGGTCCGGCAAGCTGTTGCCAAGGTTCCAACGGTCCTGGCGCGCGGCCGGGACGAAGAAGGCTATTTCGAGAGTATAAAAGGCCCGCCCGCCTACAGCTTCGCCGAGGCGATCGCCGCGCAGGCTGAACTGGCGCGATCCATCACGAAAGCGCGCAACGGCCCCGCTCCAGCTTAATCGCCATGGAATTTACCCGCTCCAATGACCTTGTCACCGGCCAGACCCAGGCTGTGAATCTGCCACCGACGGGAATGGAGGGCGTCTGGTTTAATTGCGACCCCGGCACCGGCGAAATCAGCAAGATCGTGTTCGCGATCCGGGAAGGAGTCATAACAATGCGGGCCTTTGGGGCGAGCAACCCCGGCCCGATCGACTGGGGAGAAACCGCGGCGAAACCGTATGTGGATCGAATTGGCTCCTCCCTCATCACCGGTCTAACTGCCGACTACGACTTCGGATTCATGAAGACGCGCGTAGCAGGCAATGTCAAATACGGCGTCCTGGTCATTCAAAGCTATAATGAGTTTTGCGACCAAAGCGGGCGGCCACCGTATTTCACTCGGGAATTTTTCAGTAAAGAGATAACACATCGGCACTCTGCCCTGCCTGCCGGGGCGCCGTGCGCGGCTCAGAGCGATCAACCCCGGCAAGGGACGGCGGCCGGAAAAGTCGATCTGTCCAGTTTCACAGGACATTGGACAAACACGAATCCCGAGACGCTGTCGATCACCCATTTCGATCTCTTCCCGCGCGAGGGATCTTATTACGTCCGCGCTAGCGGAGCTGGGCGGGCGAAGCCATGGGGCGAGGTGGAGCTTACCGCGCATGCCTACGATGCGAGCAGCGCCCGGGCGGTGGCGTTTCTGGCCCGCTACGATTTGGACTTTGCGGAGGTCACTCTCGCAGGAAACGAGAACAAAGGGCTGCTCATTATTGCGTCGTACCACAGGTTTAAGGACGCGAGCCCGCGCTCGAACTACTTCAAGCGAGAGTTTTTCTACCGGCAGGAAGCGGTGCAGCGGTGAGCGCCCTTGTTCAAATTTCCGCGCCGGCGAGCGGAGTGGAGCAGGCAGCCTTCGGAAAATCCTTGAGGTTCCACTGGAGTCTCTCGCAGGCGGGCAATACGTTTCGTCGTGCCACCCGCGTGGATGAGCTCTCGGGTCATCTGTCTTTCGATGCGCAGTTGGAGCTTTGCCAATGCGCCGATAGACAGGGCATCGATTCGATGTTGATGGCGATCGGCTTCACCCGGCCCGATCCGATTGTGCTCTCGACCTGTCTTGGTCCGAAGACTCGAAGCGTAAAATTCATGGTCGCTTGCCGGCCGGGGCTGATTTCGCCGGCGGCTTTTGTCCAGCAAATCAACACGCTCGCCCTGTTCGTGGGAGGGCGAGTCCATATCAACCTGGTGGGTGGCCATACGCCGCGTGAGCTTCAATACTACGGCGACTGGTTGCCCCGTTCAGAACGTTATGCCCGGCTGGATGAATTTCTCAGCGCGTGCCGGGCGTTTTGGGAAGCGGATGGCCAGGAGGTGAATTTCACCGGGCGCTACTATCAGATCACCGGTGGGCGGCTGCCTACGCCATTCAGCACGAACGGGGTGCGGCGGCCGGAAATTTACCTTGGGGGAAACTCCGAGGAGAGTGCGGCGCTGGCGATCCGCCATGCGGATTGTCTGTGGCGATTTGCGGAGCCGCCGGAATCGCTGGCCCCTAAGATAGCGCCCGTGATCAAGGCGGGGAAGGAGGTGGGCCTGCTCGTGTCGCTTATTGCCCGTCCTACCCATGATAAGGCGGTCCAAGCGGCCTCCGATCTCATCGGGCAATTTGACGAGAAGGCAAGCGACGCCCAGCGCAGCTTCGAACGGCACACGGATGCGGCGGCCTTTGAATCGACGTATGCCCTTGCCCGGGAGTCCGCTACCGACTGGGTCACTCCCACCCTGTGGACTGGGGCCGTCCCCTTTCTGGGTGCGCCAGCCATTGCCCTGGTCGGAAGCGCCGAGGAAATTGCCCGTGCGCTTTTGGAATACAAGGAAATCGGCGTCACTCAATTCTTGTTCACCGGTTGGCCGGATTTGGATGAGATGACTTATTTTGGGCGTGAGGTCCTCCCGCGGGTGCGCGAACGCGAAACAGCCGCACTAAGACGATGAGAGCAACGCGACCTGACAAGCTCGACCATGAAACGTTTCGCGACCTCCAGCGGGAATATATTTTTTTTAGCATCGCCCGCTTCTGCTCTCTCAACTCCCTGCGCGACGGCTACTATTTCGAGTTCGGGTGTCACAACGCCCGGACGATGCGCCTGGCCTGGGAACACACGGGTGCACTTTTCGACTGGCTCTATGTCGGCTTCGATTCCTTTGCCGGCCTGCCGGAAATTTCCGAGATCGATCGACAGCCGATCTGGAAAGAAGGTGCTTTAGCCACGAGCGAAACGGATTTCATCGCCATGACCCTGGACGCGGGAATGCCGCCGGAGCGTCTTCGCACGATCAAAGGCTTTTACGATCAAAGTCTCACCCCGGCCCTGGCGGAAACTCTCCTACCCAAAAAGGCCGCGGTCATTTTTGTCGATTGCGATTTGTACCAATCGACCGTGCCGGTGCTTGCTTTCGCCCGACAATTTCTTCAGCCGGGAACCATCGTCATCTTCGATGATTGGTTTTGCTTTTGCGGCGACCCGGAGCGAGGTGAGCGGCGCGCGTGGGGAGAATTTCGGGAAGCGAACCCGGAGTTGCGATTTACCGAGTTTATCCACACCAACGAGGCGCAGGCCTTTATCTGCTTGGGCGGCAGCCGGGCGCACCCCGTCAAGGAAACGACCGCCGCCCACTTGGCCACATGACGGCACCGCTTCGATTCCACTGGCGGCTCATCCAAGGCGGAGACTTGGAGGACGCGATCGCGCCGGAACGCGTCTCTTCCGCCGTTGCGCTCCCAGAAATAGCAGCGCAAATCGCCTTTTGCCGCGAGGCGGAACAGAGCGGCATCGATTCCGTGCTGGTGGATATCAGCAGCGCCAAACCGGATCCGGTGGTCCTCGGGACGGCTCTCGCTGCCTCCACCGAGCGGCTGAAGTTTATGGTCGCCCACCGCCCCGGCCTGATGTCTCCAACCCTTTTCGCGCAGCAGGTCAACACGTTCTCCACCCTCGCGGCCGGTCGGATCACTTTGAACATGGTAGCTGGCCATTCGCTCGCGGAGCAACGGACCTATGGCGACGACATATCACACGATGCGCGCTACGAGCGCATGCGGGAATACATGACGATCTGCTCTCGATTTTGGTCCGACGGGGAGCCAGTAAATTACTCCGGCCAGCACTACCGAATTCAGGATGGCCGTTTGCGGACGCCCTTTGTCGCACCAGATCGGTCGGCGCCTGAGATCTACGTCGGCGGAGGCTCCATGAAGGCGCGCGAGGCGGCCTCCGCGTTGGCCGATTGCTGGCTTCGCTTTGCGGACACGCCGGAGAATATCGCTCCGCAGGCGGCAGCCATGCGCCTGAGCGGCACTGAGGTGGGACTGCGGCTTTCCTGCATCGTTAGGCCGGCGCGGCGGGAAGCGATCGCCGCGGCCAGGGGGCTGCTCGACGCGCCGGCCATCAAGCGCCGCCGCGGGAGCGAGGCCTCTTTTATTAAGGCCTCCGACGCCGAATCGATGCGCCGCACCTATGAGCTCGGCGAGGACGAGTGGTTGACGCCACATCTTTGGGCCGGCGCCGTACAAGCTCTCGGCGCGACTGCCATCGCCCTGGTCGGAACGCCGGACGCTGTTGTCGACGAAATCTATCGCTTCAAGGAGGCCGGGGTCTCTCAATTCATCCTCCACGGGTGGCCGAAGTGGAACGAGATGCGAATTTTTTGTCGCGATGTATTGCCGCTCGTGCGCGAGCGGGAGCGGAAGGCAAGCTCCACTCAAGCGGTGGAATTGGCCGCCGGGTCGAGCCAGACGAACGGAGAGCGACGGTGAGGGGGCTGGAATCGTGATGAGCAGCGGGCCCGTGCGCGGCAGCAAACTGCTGGGACCGGAGGAGGTTCGGCGTTACGAGGAAAGCGGCGTGGTTTTCCCGGTCCCCGTTGTCTCACCTAACGAGTTGAAACGTTTCCAGGAGGGATTCCACGAGTTGGAGTTGTGCGGTGGCGGAGTGCAAAAATACACCGAGGTGCCGCATCTTTATTTTCCGTGGGCGTGGGAGTTGGCCACGCTGCCGCGGCTCCTGGATGCGGCGGAGGACCTGATCGGGCCCGAGCTGGTCATCGATTCCAGTCTCCTGCTTTGCAAGTACGCTCGAGACCCTGCCTTCGCGCCCTGGCACCAGGATGGGGTTCGCTCCGGCTGGTACAAGACGCCATCGGTTTCCGCCTGGATCGCCCTCGTCGACGCCACGCCGGCGAATGGCTGCATGCAGATCATTCCAGGGAGCCACCGCAGCGGCCGGATGGCACACTCGGACGAAGTCCGGGAAAATAGCCTGTTTGGACCGGGAGCTGAAATCGAAGTAGAGGTGGATGAGTCCCAGGCGGTGTGCGTGGCGCTCGCCGCCGGTGAGGCCTCTTTCCATCACAGCAGCATCGTCCACGGCTCGCCGCCGAATCGCTCGGATGGAAAGCGGATCTCCTTGATCGTCCGCTTCGTTACGCCGCTTTTCCGAGAGAGGCATGCCGCCGTCCCCGCCGTCCGCGCCCGCGGCTCCGCGGATTTGAGTCACATGAGGGTGCAGGCAACCCCGCCGAGCGGTGAGCCCGGCGAATGTTTTGCCCGGTGGCAGGCGTTCGCGAAAAGCCATCAACCACGTCCCGCAATGGCCGGCACACCTTCATGTTGAGCGATGCGGGTCCTGCTCTCATCGAATCACCGTTACCCCGGCTCCCCCAGAAATAGCAGCGGTCTTCAGCCCACCCTCTGGCCTTCGGGATCGGCATTCCTCATCCATGACTTGATCGCCCAAGGACTTGCCGAACTGGGACACGAGGTCTTTTATCGGCTGCCAGAAGGCGCCGCGGAGCCCTTGCCGCCAGGTGTGCAATTGACCGGCGATTTGGTGGAGGGAGCCGAGATCGTCCACCTGATGAGCGGCCGGGACCATAGCTTGCGCGAGACGGCCAGGGCCCGTGGCATCGCTTCCGTAGTGACCTGTCATCTTGATCCCACGGTGCCGGGACGACTGGTGCCCGATCCCATCAGCGACAACTGGATTTTCGTCTCCCGCACTTTGGCCCACTCTCTCGGGCGGTCCCGCTATGTCGTGAACGGGATAAATCCGCAGGAATATCAGTTCTCCGCGGCAAAGAAGGACTACTTCCTTTTCATCGCGAGCATGGAGTGGGCGGAGCATAAGGGATTGGGAGTGGCTTTGGATCTTGCGCGGAAGGCGGGCTTCCGTCTCATCGTCGCGGGCACGGCGAAAGCGCAGAGCACCATCGCGGAAGTGGCGCAGCGCTGCTCCGCCGCCGGGGCGGAATACATTGGGGACGTGCGCGGGGCGGAGAAAGCCGCCCTCTTCGCCGGGGCCCGGGGTTTGCTTTTTCCCACCCAGGTCAATGAAGCATTCGGCCTTGCGATTGCAGAGGCCCTAATGTCGGGCACGCCGGTGATTTGCAGCTCCCACGGCGCCTGCCAGGAGCTTGTGACCCCGGACGTCGGGTTTGTTTGCCGGACGGAACGCGACTATTGCGAGGCCTTCGAGCGGATCGGAACGATCGCCCCTGCGCGCTGCCGGGAAGCCGCAATGGCGAAGTTTCATTATCTGCGCATGGCCCGGGATTACTTGCGCGAATACGAAAGGGAGAAGGCCGGCGCCGGTCCGAGGTTAGGCGATTTATCCGCGGCGCGAAATGGTTCATATTAAACCGGCTTTAAGTTCTAGCACGATTTTATGAACGCGGCGGTGTCCGTTGGCCCAGCTTGCTTTCCACGTTTGCGTCCCGCGGAGTAAATCATACTCTTCCAAGCCCAGTTCTCGGGCGCGCTCCATTCCGAAGAGCAGGAGGAGCCGTCCCGGCGACCAGCACTCCGCCTCAGGCGGATAGCCACCGTTCCACGCGCAGAGACTGCGTGCTCCGCGACAGAGAAGGTCGAGCGCAAGGATGCGCTGCTCCTTCCGCACCGTCACAACATGCAGCCGCCGTTCGGCGAAAAGCACCGGCAGCGCCAGTTTGGCAAAAGAAAAGTTTTGCGTCCCGGGGCGGAAGGCACTGTCCGCGTCAAAACGACTGAAATGAAGACTAAAAAAAAGCTCCGCGAAATGCTCCGGAGCCCAGTCGTCGGGCGTCAGATCACGCATGATGAGGCCAGCAGCAGCAGCCTTCCGCAGAGTCCGGTTCACCCCTTTGCGAAAAGCCTGGCTTCGGCTGGCCAGATACTCCGCGCGGGTGGCGCCCAAGGCGATGTAGGAGCACTCCTGCTCGATCTGGCGACAGTCCTCCAATTCTCCCCGGCGAGCCAGCGCCGTGAGGGCAGCCGCCAGATTCGAATCCTCCCGGATCCCCGTTAGCCGCAGGCGCTGGAATTGCATGCGCTCGGAAAAGGCGCACTCCAACAACCCTTCGGCGGCTGCCATGTCGCCATTGGCCACCACGATGTCGTGGTAGTCACTTCTCGAGCTGGGAAAAATCGCTTCGGACGCATCGGACCTTATCGCAAGCGGCAGGACGCCCGCCAGATTTTCGCCGCGCCAGGCAAGGACCAGCCACGGCGCAAGCTCCGGCTGCACCCGGCAAGTCGCGAGAAACCAAATCGGCGAGCTGAACGCGCGATTGCAGATCGAACGGTCGAGCAGCTCGTTCCAGAGGGGCGCGATCCGTTCGGCCGCGGCGAGATCGGTCACGAATTCGTAGCGGAGCAACACGGTATTCACGCGGAGTGAGGCGACAGGGGCGGCCGAAATTTCCAGCACATATCGTGGGCCAGATGCAGGAGCAGATGCAACCACGCTCATGAGTTAGGGGCAAAAATCGTGCGGACGATGTCGCTCCCGGATAATCTTTCGCGCTTGCTCCTGAGGAAGGAACCGCTGCATTTTGAATGCGCGGAAAGAATTATTTCGGCGGCGAGTATCAAAACTCCGCGCTGGGAGAACCTCCTTCGGCCCCGGTTAGGTGTGGTGCAGATTCCCAATCCTCCTCTCGACCAGTAATAACCCCGCTATGAATACTCCCAAACAGTTCCGGCGCATTCTTCCTGCGCTCCTGCCCTTCATTTTCTCGCTTAACCTCGCGGCCGCGGAAGACCAGGTCCAGCCCAGCGGCCGCACGGTCGTCGCTGAGGTGGTGGCCTTCGACCAGGCTTTCATGCTTAACCGGCTCGGCTCGGCTTTGGCTACGCCAAGAATTTTCGCCTTGCGCAAGGATGTCCAAAAGGGGGATGGAACTCCGCTCCCTGGCTACAACGTGGATCCCAATCTCAACGGATACGCCGGAGACGTCTTTTTGAAAGATTACAAACGCGCCCGTCCTATCGTGTTGCGGGCCAATGTCGGCGATATCCTGGAGATTCGCTTCACGAATTTGTTGGACGCGGCGACGGGTCAATTCGCCGGCTGCCACGTTATGGGCCTGAGTCTGGCCGAGAGCATCGACAGCGACAGCTCATGGGTGGGCCAGAACAACCTCACTCAAAGCGGCAGCCCAAGCCCCGCCGGCGGCAGTTTCGCTGCGAATGCCGGCACCCCCACGCCTACGCCCCCCCCGATGGCGCCTGCCGCTACCGGTGGCCAGACTCGTGTTTACCGCTACTTCGTCGATGCCGAGGGGGTCTTCATCCTCTACAGCGCGGCCGATCCCACAGGGTTCAATGGCAACCTGAACGAAGCAGGCAATGGCCTTTTTGGCTGCGTGATCGTGCAGCCGCCGGACGCGGAATATTACCGCAGCCAGGTGCTGCGGAGGGATTTGATCGAGGCGACCTACGATTCCGAAAAGTTGCCGGCCAACATGGTGCTGCATCTGGAGCCAAAGCGGCCCAATGAGCCCGAGAGCGTCGAACATTGGCTCCTCACCACTTACAAGACCCGGCTGCACGATTTCGTCGTGAAAAACGTCGAGGTCGAAATCGTCCCGGACACTGGAATCCAAGCTCAGACTGCCGCGTACCAGTCGACTGAACTGGCCCCGCCGAAAGAGCAGCCCCAGCCGAAAGAGCAGGCCAAACCCAAAGACCGGGCCAAACCCAAAGAGCAGCCCGCGCCGAAAGCCGCGCCGCCGAAAATGCAGCTCCAAAGCTACGTGCGCGACCTGACGACTGGCGAGCGCCGGAAGGGAGCCGTGCCTCCCACTGATCGGGCGGAACTCCGGAAGGCGCAGGAGAAGGGCGAGGTGGTCCCAAAAGGAAAGCTCTATTCCTTCGCGTCGAAGCACCCACTGGTCGACTACCCGGTCGCCTACGGTGGGGATGATGGCGCGCGGCCCAAAGGATGGCCCGTTCTGGAGATGCTCTATCCCGAGGCAAGAGCCTTGCTCACCGCGCAAACGGCCAACGCCGACCGTGGCATCGCCAAAGATGCCGCCTTTTTCAAACTGCAGCCGAGCCCTGAAACGCCGGATCCCCAAAAGAAGTACGCCAGTGAGATCACTCAACTGGATACTGGAAATGTGCCGCGCGATCTCTGGCCGGTCCTCAACGCATGGGGGATTCAAGAAATGGCGGAAACGCCTGGCAGGCCGAAAATCATTCCGCGCCTGGTCTCGCAGAGGGACTACTTTGACTTGCCTCTCGACCAGAGCAAACGCATCTCGCGGGAAGGCACGGCCAATTTCATTTGGCTCCTGACGGGGGTGCAAATCCCCGGCAAGAAAAACGCTGCCGTGATCATTCACGGCGACGCCAAAGACCTGACGCTTCGCTTCCTGGAAGTGGAGTTGCAACTCTTTCACAGCGACCTCACCGCCATCATCACCGGCCCACAGGCCGAGGGATTTGGCAACATGCAACATACTCCGAGCGCCTTTCTCATTCCCGCTTCGCCCGAGCGCATGCAGCCCTACCGCGAATTCGCCCTCGGCTATCACAACGGCGGCACCGTGAACCAGGCGTTTCCGGAACAGCGTAGCCCAAGTCCGCTCGCTACCGTCACGGGCAATGGCAACGACAATTTCGGCATCAATTATGGCATGGCCGGAATCGCCACGGAAATTCTCGCCAACCGCCTCGGGGTGGGCCCGCAAGGTTGTAACAAGGACGGAGTGGACCTGAAGTTCGAAGAGTTTTTTCTCAGCTCCTGGGCGGTGGGTGATCCGGCCATGTTGGTGGACCGGCCCGCCAACAAGCCGACGGTGAATCCAGCGGGTCCAGCCGGTCCTCAAGACCGGGCGACCAAAGTCTTGTACGCGGATGATCCCTCAAACGTTTACCACAGCTACATGCGGGATCATGTGAAAATGCGAATCTACAACGCCGGCAATAGCGCGCCGCACGTCCACCATCTTCACGCGCATCAATGGCTGCGTTCGTCCAATTCGGACGAAGCCTCTTATCTGGATAGCCAGCTCATCGTTCCCGGCGCCGCCTTCTCCCTCGAGATCACCTACAACGGCAGCGGCAACCGCAACCAGACCGTGGGCGACTCGATTTTTCACTGCCACTTCTATCCCCATTTTGCCCAGGGCATGTGGTCCCTCTGGCGGGTGCACGATGTCTTCGAGAACGGGACGCTGCTCGATAAGGATCGTTCCGGACGCGTCGAGCGCGACCCGGCTAAATGGGTGCGGGCCCTGCCGGACGGTGAAATCGATACCGGCACGCCGATTCCCGCCATCGTGCCGCTGCCCACCCTGGCGATGCCGCCTTTGCCGCCGCCGGTGCGGGTCGCGAAAATCCCGGACCTGCCGCCTAATCCAAAGGGCGGCCCGGGTACCGTCCAGAACTTGAAGCAGTGGGTGAATATCTCAGGGGACAATCCTAGCATGGGCCGGATGGTCCAGGTTAAACCGGAGGGTGCGGCAAAGGATGGGACGCCGATTTTCGCCAACCCCGGCTACCCGTTTTTCGTCCCCGGCGTAGCCGGCCATCGCCCACCGCACCCGCCGCTCGATATGGGCTGGGAGGAAAAGGATGGGGTTCCCGACCTCAATCCGGACTACACGGTCAGTGGCGTCACGAATGGCACTACTTTTGTCATGAGCATCGCCGCCATGGTCACTGGGTCCAACCTGTCGCTGACTGCAACTAACACAAATGGCTCCAAGACCGTGCCCGTGCCTCTTTCCGCTTGCAGCATGACGAATGGCAGCACGACCGTTACCTGTGCCAGCACTAAGGGGCTCGTCGCTGGCATGAGCATCAGCGGAGCGAATATTCCACCGGCGGGCACGAAAAAGTACATCGATGGCGGCCTGCCGCGGCATCAGGTGCTGGGCGGGCAGATCGTCCGGGAATTCCACACTCAATGGGATTTCACGAAAGATTATATCCGGTATGAACACGAACACGAACAACCGGTGGCCGGGGCCATGGTGGCTTACCGCGTCCCCGAAGAAGGCACCCCGATCGAAAAGGCCGCGATGGAAGCCCATCGCACGAGGACAGTGAAGACGTCGCAGCCCGATGGCAGGCAGGGCAATTTCATCCACAACGGATTGGATCCCGTGAGCGGCGCTCCTTTCGCCGATCCCGGCGTGGACGATGAAGGCAACGCGGTGCGCAGTTTGCGCAAGTATAAAGCCGCCGTGATCCAAAAGGACGTTGTCTTCAATAAGGCCGGCTGGCATTACCCGCAGCAGCGTTTTATTACGCTCTGGCAGGACGTGAAACCGACCTTCGACGAAAAACGTCCGGCTCAGCCCTTCTTCTTCCGGGCCAACAGCGGCGAGACCGTCGAGTACTGGCACACGAATCTGGTGCCGGAGTACTACGAGCTGGACGATTTCCAAGTCCGGACGCCCACGGATATCATCGGCCAGCATATCCACCTGGTGAAATTCGATGTGCTGGCTTCAGATGGCGCGGTCAATGGATTCAATTATGAAGATGGCACCATCAGCCCCGACGATGTGCGGGGGCGGATCCATGCGATTACGCGGCCGTTCGCGAACCAGCCGGGCGCCCAGTACAACCTTTTCGAGATGAGCCAGCCCAAGCCCAACGATGCGAATTATGTGGCTGGGGTCGATTGGTCCGCCTTCGTCAAGACGACACCCACGCCGGCGCCGTGGAATGGGAGCTATCTCCAGAAGGAAATGAGCCAGGGTGCGATAGGCAAAGCCAATCCACTGGCTACGCCGGCAGGGCAGAATTGGGATGGCGCCATGACCACCATCCAGCGTTTCTCGACGGATCCGCTGCTCAATGACAAGGGAATCGACCGCACCGTCCGGACTGTCTTCACCCACGATCATTTCGGACCTTCTACCCATCAGCAAGCCGGGCTTTATGCCGGGTTCCTGGTCGAGCCCCAGAACTCCGTCTGGCGCGATCCGGTTACCGGCGGCCTCTATTACGACCCGGTCACCCGCACCGATGGCGGCCCCACCGGCTGGGAAGCCATCATCGAGCCGCACGATTCGGCCGAGAGTTACCGCGAGTTCGCCGTGGAATTTCAGGATCTCCAGCTGGCCTATACGAAAGACGGGGCGAATACGCTCAAGCACATGAAGGATTTTCTAAGCCCGATCGTTATTGCTAGTCCATCGCCGGTGCCGGCAGCCGGCGCCCCAGTTATAAATGTAAAAGTCCAGGATGCTTGGAACAATACGGTGACCCTGACCGAGTTTCTCCGGCAGAACGGAATTAGCCTGACAGATACGGCTCAATTCAGCGATCTCTCGCCGGGCTTAGGCATCGTGGATGATGCCGCAAATTCCGTATATCAATACGGGTCGAAGGAACCAGCCGCCTTCAGCCTCGAACCCGACAATGGGACTACGGAAGGCTTTACCCTGAGATTCCTGCACGGAAAAACGTGGGCTAGCCCGGGCAATGCGATCGGCAAGTCCGCACAGCTGAATCCACAGATCGTCAGCGGGGGCGGAAAGGCCGGAGGGACGTACTCAGTGAACTATCGGAATGAACCGTTGGCGGTAAACCTTCCAGATGGCACAAACGTGGGTAGGGTCGGCCCAACCCCTACTTCTACTCCTGCTTCTGTCTCCCCACCGAACGACATGGCGTTCGCCTATGCCTCGATCCCGGATCGGTCGAGCCCCTGGAACCAGACGAGCCCGGATGTATCAGCCTCCCCCTGCCCCGGAGACAGTAAAGTGCCGCCCCTTTTCGCCCGGCCCAAGGATCCCGCTGACGTAAATGGCGCATGGTATAATCCGGTCGGTTTTGCCTGTGACGCCGAGAAGGGAACAAATGAAGGCATGGTCTCGTCCTGGGATCCTTACACTCCCTTGCTGCGCGGTTACCAGGGCGACCCGGTTCAGATCCGGGCGCTGGTGGGCGCTCACATGCAGCCGCACTCCTTCAACATCCACGGCGTGAAGTGGCTGGGGGAAATGAAATCGAAGAACTCGGGGCTGCGGAATGCCCAGGAGATGGGCATCTCCGAGCATTTCGAGTTTGAGTTCAGACTCCCTCCTGCTTCGACCGACAGCAAACGATCGTTCGCCGATTACCTCTATGCGCCCAGCAGCGGAAGCACCGGCCAGGCGAACGGTGTTTGGGGCATCCTCCGATCGTATGATAACCCGCCGCCCCCCCCCGTGGATCCAGTCAAGCCTCCAATCGCCAGCTTGCGGCGCTTGCCGGCGGCCGCTAACCCGCGTCCTTACCAGGAAGGACACGCTCCGATGTCGGTGAAACCTCCCGATGTGCCAGATGTGGCGTTCACTATCTCCGCACACCACAAGAAAATTGTTTACAACAACGCACCGGTCCAGCCGATCAACCTTCAGAATCAGCAAGGAATCGTATATACGGTCGACAGCGTCCAGGAAAAGAAGGGTGACGCCCTTGGTTCGCCCCTGGAAGGCGTCAGCACAAAGGCCGACGATCCTAACGGAATAATACCGCCGCTGATCTTGCGCGTGAAAGCCGGGCAATGGGTGAAGGTGACTCTCAAGAACAGAATCCGCCCTGACTACGCGAATGCTTCCACTACAATCGGTTTGCATTCCCAGCTCGTTGCCTACGACGTGAGCAACTCCGATGGCATGAACGTGGGGTTCAATCCGATTCAGACAGTTCCATCTACACCGCGCGGGGCCGATGTGGTGACCGATAGAGTGTATTGGTGGTATGCGGGCGATTTGGAGATGAACGCAAAGGGCGAGCCAACGCCGTCCCCGCGAGAATTGGGCGCAACCAACCTGTGTCCAGCCGCGCCTCTGAGCCAGGATGGAAATGGGTTGCTCGGGGCGCTGATCGTGGAGCCGGCTGAGTCGTATTGGGATCCGCAGGGTTATGTGAGCCAACAAGCGGAAATCTTGGATCCGAACGATAAGAAGAAACTGTTGTTCCACGACTTTGTCTTGATTCAGCAGACGAATATAGATCTGAGCACTACCCCTCCATCACCAAACGGCAGTCCGCCGCCGGGATCGCCTTCAAATAGCGCCGTCAATAATCAATCCGCGGACATGGGATTCCGGCTCGCCGGGCTACCCACACCCATCCCGGCCGTCATTCCCGTCTGGCAAGTGCTCTCAAATTCGCTCCCAGGCGTCCCTGGCGGGACACCCGCCAAACCAGGGCCCTGTGGTGTGGCCAATGATCCGAACACGCCAGTGTTTTGTGCCAAGGCGGGCGATCCTGTTCGCTTCCGGGTGTTACAGCCGGGCGGGGATTCAGTCGGCGGCAACATCATGTTTGAGATCCATGGCCATTCCTGGCAGCAAGAGCCCTGGACCAGCTCATCGCGCACGCTCGGCGATAATCCGAAATCAAACGTGCTGGGCGCGGAAATTCTCGTGCCTCATAAGG
>JBAPMH010000588.1:0-2116 GCA_049278515.1 Chthoniobacterales bacterium | reverse complement strand
GCGCTGTTCGACCCGCGGTCGGTCGTCGTGACCGAGCAGCTGCCCCGCGAAGAGGTCGAGGAGCTGGTCTTGGAGGAGATCCCCGATATCGGCTACGAGGACATCGGCGGCCTCGAGGGGCAGATCGACCTGATCCGCGACGCGGTCGAGTTGCCGTTCCTCTACGCCGAGCTGTTCAACGAGCACGAGCTCGAGCCGCCCAAGGGCGTGCTCCTGTACGGCCCGCCCGGATGCGGCAAGACGCTGATCGCCAAGGCGGTCGCGAAGTCGCTGGCCGAGAAGGTTGCCGAACGAACGGGTCGCGACGACGCCCGCAGCTACTTCTTGAACGTCAAAGGCCCCGAGCTCCTCAATAAGTACGTCGGCGAGACCGAGCGGCAGATCCGCGAGATCTTCATCCGTGCGAAAGAACGAAGCGAAGAGGGTCTGCCGGTCATCGTCTTCTTCGACGAGATGGACTCGATCTTCCGCACCCGTGGCACGGGCATCTCCTCCGACGTCGAGTCGACGATCGTGCCCCAGCTGCTGTCCGAGCTCGACGGGGTCGAGACCCTCAAGAACGTAATCGTGATCGGGGCCTCCAACCGCGAGGACCTGATCGACCCTGCCATCCTTCGTCCCGGACGTCTCGACGTGAAGATCAAGATCGAGCGCCCGAACGGGCCGCAGGCGATGGACGTCATGGGCAAGTACCTGCATCCGTCGGTGCCGATCCACCCCGATGAGATCGCGCGCTACGCCGGCGACGTGCAGACGGCGTGCCATCGCATGATCGAAAAGACGATCGACCGCATGTACGCCGACTCGGAGGAGAACCGCTTCCTCGAGGTCACCTACGCCTCCGGCGACAAGGAGATCCTGTACTTCAAGGACTTCAACTCCGGCGCGATGATCGAGAACATCGTGCGTCGCGCCAAGAAGGACGCGATCAAGCGCTTCCTGTCCACCGGCGAGAAGGGCATCAAGGGCGAGGACCTGTTCCACGCGATCCGCGACGAGTTCAAGGAGAACGAGGACCTGCCCAACACGACCAACCCCGACGACTGGGCCCGGATCTCGGGCAAGAAGGGCGAGCGCATCGTCTACGTGCGCACGTTGCTCGGTTCCGAGGGCGATGGCCGGCAGGTCGAGCGGGTCAGCGCCGGACAGTACCTGTAGCGACTCGACCGGGGTACAGTGCCGTGATGGCCATCCCAAAGGTCATGGGGACCGAGACCGAGTACGGCATCGCCGCGGCCGGTCAACCGGACTTCAACCCCGTGCTCTCGAGCTCGATGCTGATCTCGTCGTACGCCGGCAGCCTGCGAAAGATCCGGTGGGACTACGAAGACGAGTCACCGATGCGCGACGCCCGCGGCTTCGAGCCGCAGCCCGGGCGCGAGATGTCGGATGAGGACCTCGGCCTGGCCAACGTGATCCTTCCGAACGGCGCGCGCTACTACGTCGATCACGCCCACCCCGAGTACTCGACCCCCGAGTGCCTGTCGCCCCGCGATCTCGTCGTCCACGACAAGGCGGGCGAGCGCATCCTGGAGCGATCGCTCGAGGTGGTCGCCGCCGACATGCCCCAGGCACCCCGGCTGTCGGTCTACAAGAACAACTCCGACGGCAAGGGCAACTCCTACGGGACCCACGAGAACTATCTCGTGGATCGCGCCACGCCCTTCGCCGACATCGTGCGCGACCTCACCCCGTTCTTCGTCAGTCGGCAGGTGTTCACGGGGGCGGGGAAGGTGGGGTTCGAAGGCAACTGGGACGACCGCGTCACGCGGGGCTACCAGCTGACGGCGCGCGCCGACTTCTTCGAGACCGAGGTCGGGCTCGAGACGACGCTGAAGCGTCCGATCATCAACACGCGCGACGAACCGCACGCCGATCCGGAGAAGTACCGGCGGTTGCACGTGATCGTCGGCGACGCGAACAAGTGCGAGGTGGCCCAGTTCCTGAAGATGGGGTCCACCGCCATCGTCCTGAAGATGATCGAGGACGGCTTCCTGCCGGACTTCTCGCTGGTCAACCCGGTCGCCTCGATCCACGAGGTCTCGCGCGACCTCGAGCTCGGCGCGCCGCTCGAGCTGGCGGACGGGCGGCGCATGACCGCGCTGCAGCTGCAGGT
>JBAPMH010000587.1:0-10932 GCA_049278515.1 Chthoniobacterales bacterium | reverse complement strand
CTGTTCGGCCGTCATTCGTCGTCTCGCGGCAATAATTCTGGAAAAACCGGCTGTGGATTCTCCGGCAGCTCTTCCACATCCCGAAGCTTTTTCGTTATCGCGCGGGACCGCACATCGACGTCTTCCATCTTCCGCGCGGCCTGATCCAGCTTGTCCTTCACGCTCGAGAGCGCCTCGCCGAATTTCCCAAACTCGGTCTTCACGCCAGCCAGCAAATTCCAGACTTCGCTCGAACGCTTCTGGATTGCGAGAGTTCGAAATCCCATCTGCAAACTGTTCAGCAGGGCCGCGAGCGTCGTGGGCCCGGCAAACACGACCCGGCAATCGCGCTGCACCTGCTCGACCAACCCCACCCGCCGGATCGCCTCCGCGTACAATCCCTCCGTGGGCAAAAACATCAGGGCGAAGTCGGTCGTGCGCGGCGGGTTGATGTATTTCGCGCAGATATCTTTCGCATTCTTCCGCAGCTGCGTCTCCAGACCTTTCATCGCGGTTTCGATCGAATCCGCATCGCCGTTGTCCTGGGCAACCAGGAGCCGCTGGTAATCTTCCGTCGGAAATTTCGAATCGATCGGCAGCCAGACCGGGGCGCCGTTTTCATCACCAGGCAACCGGATCGCAAAATCGACGCGCTCCGCGGTTTCGTCACGCGTTTGGACATTCCTCGAAAACTGGTCTGCGGTCAGGACCTGTTCGAGAAGGCTGCCCAGCTGCACTTCTCCCCAGCCGCCGCGTGTCTTCACATTTGCGAGCACCTTTTGCAGGCCGCCAACGTCGCTCGCCAATTGCCGCATTGCCCCGAGGCCCTGATGCACCTGCTCCAGCCGCTCGCTCACCAGCTTGAACGATTCGCCGAGCCGCTTCTCCAATGTTCCCTGCAGCTTTTCGTCGACAGTCGCCCGCATTTTCTCGAGCTGGCCCGTATTGTCTTCCTGCAATTGCTTCAAACGCAGATCGACGATGCCGCGCACGCTTTCGAGCGAGGCCGTCAGCTCGCCGCGCTGGGTCTTGGCTGCATTCGCGTTTTCCTCCCGGCTGCGCGCCATCTCCTCGCGGATCAGCCGCTCGCCGCGCTCCTGCGCGCGCTCCAGGAGCTCGAACCGTTTCGTCAGCTCGCCCTCTTCCCTTCGGCCGCGGCGCGCGACAGCGAAGCCAAGCGCTGCAATCCCCGCACCTGCCACCAATCCAATCAGCGCATAAAGCAGCGGGTTCACCCTCTGCGACTACCAGAAGCGGCCGGCCAATTCAAGTTGACCCCGGGGCGCCTTGGCATTTGGTCCGAAGCCGGATTCACCGAATCCCGAGGCTACGTAGTCAGCGGAGGCAGATATGTAGTGCCTATTGACTGGGAAAAAGGTATGCTTGGCACCGCCAGTCGCGAAAATGAAAGTATCCCGGTCCTCGATTCTCCTTCCATTTGTTGTCCTGCTCCTCTGTGCCGGAGCCGTGCGGGCTCAGGACGATTTGCGCTCGGTGCAGGAGGAGCTTCGCCGGCGAAGCCTGTATTTCGGCGATGTGAACGGTCGCGATTCCGCCGAATTACAGGAGGCGACGAAGCGTTACCAAAAGCGAAAGGGGTTTGCCGCCACAGGTAAACCGGACCGCGAAACGCTCAAGTCACTCGGTCTCGTGCCTCGCTCGCCAAATGAGCCACCCCCGCAGGAGCTAGCCTGGCCAGCTGAAACTGTCCTGCCCAGTGACGAGAAGATCAATCCTGTCGCCGTCGCAAAGAGTTTGCAGGCAGAGACAGGCATCGCCCCGGACGCAGTGATGGCGAAAGAGACGCCCCGGCGTTCGTCCCGGCAAAGGAAGAGGATCTCCAAGGCAAACCCCACCGTCCCTGCGCCTGTTCCAGGGCCAGCCACTGGAGGCAGACGCACGAGCCCGGCGTTGGCCGCGACAGAACTGTCTCGTTTTGTCGCCGAGTATTTCGCTGCCATGGCTTCGAACGACATCACCCGTCAGCTGAAGTTTTATGCGGACAACGTCGATTACTACCGCAATGGGAAGATCGACCGCCGCATCATCGAGCAAACGCTTCGCCGTTATCAAGCGCGCTGGCCGACCCGGCGCTACACCATGGGTCAGGAGATCCGGTACAGCGCCATCACCTCCAATGGCGAAATCGTCCTGACGTTTCCAGTCTCGTTTACCCTCAGGGACGGCCGCCGAACCGTGAAAGGATGGACCCAAAACCGGTTGTCGATCAGCGCGGCCACCCTCGATCCCCGCATCGCATCCATAGGCGAACAGCGCATCCGCCAATAACGCCGGCCAGCGTGGGGCCGTCGCAAGCCGCGCTCGCTCCAATTGCACAGCATGAAGGTCCAGACAAAAATCCTGCTCCTTCTCCTTCTGGTCGTCTTGATCTTTGTCGGCGGCCTCAGCGTGGTGCGCTCCAACGCTGAGCGAAGGTTCAAGGGCATTGCGGATTCGCGAGCGGTGGAGCGAAGCCGCATCTTCGACGAGTTCCTGGCGGAACGGGGCGATCAGCTCAGCGCGATCGTCGACGATTCGACCAATTGGGACGACCTGGTCCGCGCCATCAAGTCGAACGACCAAACCTGGGCGGAAGCCAATATTCCGCTGGAAACATTGACCGCGAAAAATTTTAACGCTCTCTGGATCTACAAGACCGATCTAACGCTCTTCCATTCGAAAAACAACCGCTACACGGAGAGCCTTCGTGAGGCGCCCCTGCCGCGCGAGGCGCTCGAGCGCTTGTTCACCGCCCGGGACGTGTCCCACTTCTTCGTGAACACGGCGAACGGCTGGATGGAAGTGCGGGGCGCGACCATTCACCCATCCCGCGACCGATTCCGCGAAACTCCGCCGCAGGGTTACTTTCTGGCGGGTCGTTTCTGGATCGATGAGAACATCCATCGGATGTCGCAATTCACCGGCTACTCGATCCGGATTGTGCCCCACGCCGAAGCAGTCCCGGCGCGGACGAGCGCCGAAGAACAGGGACTGATCACTTTCACGCGCACCCTCTCGGGGTGGGACGGGAAGCCGGTCGCACAGATCCAGGTGGAGCACGATTCGCCGCTTATCCGCGAGTTCAATCGCGCCGAACGAAACCTGTTCGTCGGCTTGATTCTTTTCGCCGCCATCCTGTTCCTGCTCCTCGCGACCTCCCTGATCAGATGGGTGCGCGGGCCGTTGCACCTGATCTCGGACAACCTCGAGAACGAGAACCCGGAAGGTTTGTTGCCGCTGGCGAAGAAGCGTCACGAATTCGGTCGCCTCGCGGACCTAATCCTGAAATTTCGCGCCACCGAACACACGCTGCATCAAGCGGAAGAACAACTGCGGCATTCGCAAAAACTGGAGGCCGTGGGGCGGCTCGCGGGCGGGATCGCCCACGATTTCAACAATTTGCTCACGGCGATTATCGGCTATTCGGAGCTGATCGAAAAGCGCGCGAAGGGAACGACGCTCGAACAAGCGCAGCTGATTCGCAAAGCGGGCGAACAAGCCGCCGCGCTCACCCGCCAGTTGCTCGCTTTTAGTCGCAAACAAATTCTCGATCCGCGCGTCCTCGATCTCAATGGTCTCGTCCGTGACATGGAGAAGCTGCTTCAGAGGGTCATCGGTGAAGGAATTAGAATCGATATCGACACCGCGGCGCAAATCGCACGCGTTCGCGCCGACCCCAACCAACTGGAGCAGGTTCTCCTCAACCTGGGGGTCAATGCGCGCGACGCAATGCCTCGTGGAGGGACCTTGCGAATCGTGACCCAGGACGTCGTCCTCACCTCGGGAGAGATTGCCGCCCGCGGAATCGAAGTCGCTGAGGGCAAGTACGTGGCCCTGATCGTGTCGGATAACGGTTCCGGCATGGACGCGGAAACGCGGGCGCGCATTTTCGAGCCGTTCTTTACCACTAAAGGCCCGGGCAAAGGCACCGGCCTCGGCCTCGCGACCGTCTACGGCATTGTGAAGCAAAGCGGGGGGGGCATTACCGTGGAATCTGCCCTGGGCCACGGTTGCACTTTCTCGATTTTTCTCCCATCGAACGCGGCGCAGTTGGACGTGCCGGATGCCCGGCCGTTTGGCGGCGTCAGCGGAGGCTCCGAATCGATTCTGGTAGTTGAAGATGAAGAGGTGGTGCGCCAATTGATTTGCACAGTCCTGGGCGACCTGGGTTACCGGGTTCTTTGCGCCGCCTCGGCCGCGGAGGGACTGCGGATCGCCCGAGGGGAAAAACAACCGATCGATCTTCTGGTAACCGACATCGTCATGCCAGACATGCATGGGCCGGTCCTGGCGCGCGAACTTTTGCCGCTTCAACCGGCGATGAGAGTCCTGTTTGTTTCCGGTTATTCCGACAGTGACATCAGCGACCAGGGCGTGCTTGACCCCAATCTGGACATGTTGCAAAAGCCGTTCACTCAGGAGAGTCTCGCCCGAAAAGTGCGCGAAATATTAGACGCGACTCCGGCACCGGGCTCCCCGCTATAGCCGCGGCGCCTGCAATCGATCCCAAGCAGCGCATAAAGCTGCGAGTTCACCCTCTGCGACGACCAGAAAGCGAGGCGATATTCAAGGTAGGGACGGCTTCGGCCTCAAGGAGCGGCGGTTTGCAACCGCCGTTTTTTCGGTCGGCGATTTCCAATCGCCGTCCTTGAATATTTTCGCCCGCCAGCGCCCCTACGGCACATTATAAACTTCTACCACTGCTACGCCGGTCGTGTTGTTTTTCCCGCGCAAGATCGCGGTGTAATTGCCGTGCGGCAATGCGGCCACGAGAGCGCTTTCGCGGCTATCGCTCGGCGCCAGGCCTAACGCGTTGATCTCCGTTGGCTGGCCCTGCTGCCAGTCGTCGTTGCTCGTCAAGGTGGCGCCGTTCGCGTTCTTGAGCTCCAGCGTCGGATTCTGTAACGCATTCGTGATTCCAAACGCCGCCAGCGACGGCCCGATCCCACGGACAACAACTCGCGCATCCGGCTGCCCACTTCCTCCGACAATGAACCCGCCGATCATGACGTTGTCGCCTGTATCGACAAATCCGCGGCTGCCGATGTTCGCCAGGATGGAGTTGCCGCTGGGATTCAGATCGTAAACTTCGACGACGCCGGTACCAGTGCCATTGTTTTTCCCGCGCAAAACAGCCGTGTACGCGCCGGGCACCAGCGTTACCACGATGGCGGATTCGAGGTCGTGTCCCGGCGCAAGTCCCGTCTCTTCCACCTCCGTCCGATTGGTTATCCAGTCGTCGTTGCTGACGAACTGCTGATTATTCCCATTGAAAAGCTGGAGGGTGGGATCGGCCAGGGCGCCTTGAACGCTCGTTAACGACGGCCCGATGCCACGGATGATGACGCGCTTCGTATCGCTCCCGGTAATGATAAAACCAGCGATCAACGCGGAATCGCCGGGCAAAACCCGCAGGCGAGTCGCAAGATTGAGCAGTTGCGAAGGACAGGGGGACAGCGCTGAAGGCGGTGCCGTCTCGCTGATTTTTGTAATGAAGGCATCTCCATTACCCATACTCAAGGTGGTGTCGAACGCGCCGGTCGTGGTCGGGAAGCATCTTGAGGCAGTGAATCCGGCGACATACGCGTTGCCCGCCGAGTCCACTGCAATTCCGTATCCCGTTTCTTCAGCATCACCGCCGAGATAACTGGAATAGACGAGAGCCGAGCCCGCCGCGTTGAACTTTGTGACAAAGGCATCGCCGTAGAAGTCGCCCGGGGCCAAGGTGCTTTTGAAAGCATTAGCGGTAGGAAAATTGGTCGATTGGGTGAATCCTGTAATATAGGCGTTACCGGTCGCGTTCACTGCGATGCCCAACCCGGCGTCGCTACTATCGCCGCCGAGATACGTGGAATAGACAAGCGCCGACCCGGCCGGGTTAAACTTTGTGACAAAGATGTCATTAAGACTCTTGAGGGCGCTTTGAAGCGCATTGGCGATCGGGAAGTTCGTGGAGTTTGTGCCGCCCGTCACGTAAGCACTGCCTGACGAGTCAACGGCTATGCCGTCACCGCCATCAGTGTCGCTCCCGCCGAGATACGTGGAATAGACCAGCGCCGAGCCGGCCGCATTGAACTTTGTGACAAAGGCATCACCGCCGAAGTCGCATCCGCCATCAAAATCACCATCACCGTATGTGCTTTGGAAGGCATTAGCGGTCGGGAAATTGGTGGATTTCGTAAACCCCGTTACATAAGCATTCCCGGCCGAATCCACCGCAATGCTGCGACCCTCGTCATCGCGAGTTCCGCCAAGATACGTGGAATAAACCAGCGCCGCGCCGGCGGCATTAAACTTCGTGACAAAGGCATCCCCACGCTCACAGGATCTGCCACCGAATGTGCTTTGCAGGGCATTCGCTGTCGGGAAGTTGCTCGATTCGGTGAATCCCGTGACATAAGCATTGCCTGAGGAGTCAACCGCGATGTCATTACCCTGATCATCGTTCTCCCCGCCAAGATAGGTGGAATAGACCAGCGCCGAGCCCGAAGGACTAAGCTTCGCGACAAAAGCATCATCAGTGAAGAGGTGGCCCTTTGTTGGTTGAAAGGCATTCACCGTCGGAAAGTTGGCTGAGAACGTCCATCCAGTCACATAGGCACTGCCCGTCGAGTCCACCGCGATCCCAAGACCATACTCTTGGTTACCGCCGCCGAGATAGGTGGAATAGACCAGGGCCGAGCCTGCCGCGTTGAGCTTTGTGACAAAGACATCAGGCTGCCCGTGATTCGTGCTTTGAGCAGGATTCGCAGTCGGAAAGTCGGTGGAGGAGGTCACTCCCGTCACATAGGCACTCCCGGTCGAGTCGACCGCGATGGCCCTGGCTTGAGCGCCGAAATTCCCGCCGAGAAACGTGGAATACTCCAGCACCGGATCAATAATCAGCGCCGCGCTCGCATCGTACTTCCCCAGTTCAATCCCCACCAACCCGCCGCTCCGAAGCGCGTACCGGCCCTCGACCTCACGCCGCCCGGCGCTGGTTTTCTGATACACAATTGGCTTGTGCTGCCGGATGGTTTCCTCTCCTACCGCGATTAGCAAATCGCCAGTCGCAGCTTCCACCTCTATTCTCGGCGCGCCCGCAAACTCGAGCGCGATCGCCCTCGTGTCGCTGCCCGGCGCAACCACGAAATCATACTCCAGCCGTCGCTGGTTGCCGTAGTAAATCACGTCAACGCCGGGGTAGACCTCGCTGTAGTGCACCCGGCTGAAGATCGGGATATTCGTCCGCCACTGCGCCGGGTCGTTTCCGATCAGGTAGTTAACTTTGCCTTCCAATTCATTCCGTCCTTCAACCGGGGCGCCGGGATTTGCTCCCACGAGATTCATCCGCAGCACCGTGGGCGATTCCTTAGGCCCGCGAGTCAGGAGGAAGACGGCCTCGGTGGGAGAGAGAGAGAGTGTGTAGCCGGCGCCGCGCGACCGGAAGTTAGTGGCTTCCTCTGTCTGGCCACGATTTGCCTCGAACGCGAGCGGCAATTTGCCATAAGCCTCGCGAACCTGCGCGGCGTTTATGGGCGCACCTGCCGACGCTGGCTTCTCGCGATCAATTCGGGAAGTGGACCGTGACCACGGATTTACCCCAGTAAGGATGAGAAATGCGAGCGCGCCGGAAAAACTTAACCCCACCAGCGCGACAATTTTGGTTCTCGAGGATTTCATGTATCTGGGCCTTCCCTCCAAATACAAATCGGAAACCAAAGCCGATTCCAGCGTAAAAAATACCGGCAACCGCGAGCTTCGCCCGACGCTTACCCAGCTGAGACCGTCTGAGCTGCTGCATCCAGGGTGATCCATCCGACGCCGTGATGACCGAACCTGAAGCGGTCCGGATGCAGAATTTCCGCCACGATCTCGGCCGACTCGACCAGGCGGGGCCCCGGGCGGTTGAAGAAATGATGACCGTCGATGAGGTAAACCCGACCTTCTCTTACAGCGCGGAGACTGGCCCAGGCTGGATTGCCGGTGAGCGAATTCAGGTCGCGGATGGTTTGTGCGATTTTGAATCCGCACGGCAGAAGAAGAATCACGTCGGGATCGGCTTCGATCAGCGTGGCCCACTCGAGCCAATTTGAATGTTCGCCCGCCTGCGCGAAAAGGCTCCGACCACCGGCGATCTCGATGAGTTCCGGCATCCAGTTTCCGCCCGCCATCAGGGGATCGAGCCACTCGATTGCGGCAACCGTGGGACGCGACAGTTTGCGCGTCGCAGCGCGGATAGTGTCGAGACGTTTTGTTAGCGAAGCGATCAGGTCTTCCGCGCGCGAGCGAAAGCCAAGCGCTTCGCCAACGCGGCGAAAATCGTTCCAGACATCCTCGAAACTGTTCGGCTCAAGCGAGACCACGGCCGGTTGCGCGCCAATCCAGGTGCAAAGCGTCTGATCGAGGTCGCGTGGCGTCACCGCGCAGACCGCACATTGGGTCTGGGTCAGGATCAGGTCGGGACGCAGTTCACGTAACCGGTCAGCGTCGACGCGATAAACCGAGAGTCCTTCGGCGACGATCTGCTTTACCCGATCGTCGATCTCGGACGAAGTCCCCTGGACCGGGATTTTCGTCGAACTGCAGGCCGGTAACTCTTCCACCCCGTAGGGAAAGTCGCATTCGTGGGACCGGCCGACGAGATGATCTCGGAAGCCAAGCGCAGCGACGATCTCTGTGGCGCTCGGCAAGAGCGAGATGATGCGGGGCGAAACCGTCATTCAATCACGATGCTCTGACCAGCAGGGAGATGAACCCATCATTATCCGAAATCATTTTGTTGTTCTCGAAAGCAGACCCTTCGTCTCCGTCTCGAGAGCCGGCACCGATGGCGGCCCGCCCCAGGCCAGGCGAACGCCCACGAATGCGGTCCGCCCCAGCGCGGGAAAACCGAAGACCTCCGAGTAGTCTTCGTTGCCGAGATTGTTTATCCGTCCGAACATGGACACCCAGCGATTGATCTCGTACTCGGCCGCCAGGTTCACGAACGTATAATCTTCGATGTCGAAGTTCGGCCCGCCGAAATTCAGTTCCTCGCGGGCGTTCACAAACTTCGCCTCGATCGTGGTGCGAAATTTCTTACACCAGAGATACGACGCCGAAAGGTAGGCTTCATTCCGCGGGCGGCGAGGCAAACGCGCCCCAGGCAATTGCGTGATGTCGGCAGTCGAAGTGTTGTGCGCGTCGAGATAGGTGTAGGTCGCGAGCAGCGTCAGGTCCTTGACCGGTGTCGCCCGAAGCTCGAACTCGAGACCCTGGGTCTCCGCCGCGCCGAGATTTAAGGTCTCAAACATCCCGTTGAATCCGATCACGTTCGACAAGTCGTTGTGAAAATAGGTGAGGCCGATCGCGACCTTTCCGGCACAGAACCGCTGTTCGATGCCCGCATCCCAGCCGAGATTTTCCTCGGGCTCCAGTGGCGCCAGGGGCTGTCCAGGATTTGGGTTGAAGCGAAAAATCTTGTCCTGACTGCTTGGCGGGCTGAACCCGGTAGCAACGCTCGCATGAAAATGCGTGTCCGTTTTCGGGATCAGGTAACTCCCGGCGAACCGATACGTCCAAATGTCGCCGAACTGGTTGAAATGGTCGTAGCGGCCGCCCGCGACGAGATCGAGTCCCTTGAACGGCGTCACGCTCGCCTGGACGAAAAGTGAGGTCTGCTCCGTCTCATCGCTGATGAATGTCGGCATGGCACCGAAAGCCTGCGAGACGAACGGGCGTTCCTGGCCGGCGTCTACGCGGCTGTAGAAGAACCCGGATGTAAGCGTCAGCCACGAAGCCGCCTTGAGGTCGTTTTGGTAATCGACGGTCGCCCGGGTGAACAGCGCGCGGGTCGGACCGACGAAGGTGGTGCCGGGGATGAATCCATCAAAATTCGGATCGTTCACCTGCCGTTCTTCGTCGTAACTAACAATCAACCGGTGATGCCACCACTCGACTGGCTGGAAATCGACATGGGGCGCGAAGAGCCAGCGCTCGGTCCGGAAATTGTCGAACGGGTGCGGATCGACAATCGTGTTAGGCAGGCCGAGATCGGCCAGCGAATAGGTGACAAGGGTGCTGATGCGCAACTTCTCGTCAGGCGACCAGCCGAGGTTCGCTATCCCGCTCCAGAGCCGGTACTGATTGTTCGGCCGTTCGTTGTCTGTGGTAAGTCCGCTCAAGCCCACCGAGTAATCGAACTGTTTCTCCGAGCCGGAACTGGTCAGGGCTCCGCGAAAGGTCGTGTTGGAACCTCCTTCCAGGCTGAATTCACCGGTCGGCGTGCCGCTGCCGCGCTTCGTGAAAAGCTGAATGACGCCGGCCAGCGCGCGAGGGCCATAAAGCGTGCTCTGCGGACCGCGCACGATTTCTATCCGGTCGATGTTGTCGGTCGTGAGATCGCCGAAATTGAAGGCGCCCTGCAAACCCTGGTTCACGGGGATGCCATCGAGCAACACCTGCGTGTGCTCGCTTCGCAAACCCCGCGTGAAAACCGACGTCAGTGATCCGGGCGCACCCGATTGCACCACCGAGACACCGGGAACTTCCCGTAACGCATCCGCGACCCGGCGGATTTGCTTGATTTCAATTTCGTCGGCACGAACGACGTCGATCGTGGCCGGAGATTCCGCTTCCGGCGTTTCGATCCGGGTTGCGCTGACGACGATTTCTTCGGATTCCGCCTCCGAATTTGAAAGCGCAGCGAATGTGACTGCGTCCTGCGCGCGAGAAATAAAAGGCGCCGCCAAAAGAGTGGCCGCCGCCAGAAGCCATGAACGTTTCTGCATAACAAGTTACCTCCAATTTTCGAGAGGCGGACTTGCTCCCGCCACCGCGGGACATCGCGTCCACAGCTCTCATTCTTCTTTTTCGCGAAGAAGTTTTATCGAGCCGCCACGCTCCAGAGGTTCCGCGATCGACGATCGCGGCTACAGCGCCTGCTCGAATGAGGTGGAGACGGGCAAATATTCTGGCTTCTGGCTTTTTGGG
>JBAPMH010000586.1:0-2471 GCA_049278515.1 Chthoniobacterales bacterium | reverse complement strand
GCGCATGGGGACGCGCGATCCGGTAGCGTTCCATGAGATCCTTCACGAGCAGCAGGTTCCGGATGGTCGGCAGAATCGCGACTAACAGAATACCGATCGCCTTTTCGCCCTGATCCAGAAGGCGTTTCACCAGCATCAACGCGCGCTCCAGATCGCAGGCGGCCAGCGCGTTCCCGAGCTCGAAGACAACGCCGGCCCGGGAGAGCGGGACAAGTTCTCGCACCCGTTCGACACTCACGGCGCGTTCGCTACCGCAATAGAGATCAATCTTTTCCAGCTCATTGTCGATCTGGCGCGTGTCGCCGCCGGTCAGCAGCACGAAAAGATCGAGCGCTTCTTCGTCGAACTGAAGCTTTTGCGCTTTCGCTTTTCGCCGGACGATCTCAGTCGCTTCCTCCTCCCAGCCGGCGCGCGAGGAATCGAGGCGATCGATCACCTGAACCTCGGCCCGTTTGCTGAGCGTTTTGTAAAACGAGCGCCGCTTGTCGGTCTCCGTCGCGCTAATCAAAAGCGTCACATCCGGCGGAAGACCGGCCTCGATCAATTCACCAATCTCTTCCAGGGCGCCGAGCACCGCGGCTGATCGCCCGATGACGCTGTCGGCGAGGCAATTCGCGTTCTTGAACCAGACCAGCTTGGAGCCCCCGAAAAAAGGCAGGGTCTGCAGCGCTTCCTTTGCGAGCCGGATCTTCGCTACGGCCTGGTCGACGTTGTCGGCGCAGGCGTCGATTACTTCCAGCCCGAATTCTCCCGCCTCGGGCGGAGCCAACTTCGCGGCCAGCTCCGCGGCGACGCGTTTCACTTCGCCTTCATCGGAACCGACAACGGCCTGGATGTTTGATTCGCTGGTTTTCGGTTTCGTCTTCGGCATCAGTGCCGGCAATCTTTAGCCGCCACCCGCCTGTTGCAAAGAAGTTCCGAACTCACTCGCCGCATATTCGCGGAATTTTTCCTCCAGCCCGGTGACGTTAAGAAACTTCGTGCCGAAAGTCTGGAACAACGCCGACTCGAACGGCTGGTGCCGGCCCATGGCGTCGAGAAAATTGAGGAAGCTCGTTTTGTCCGTTGCGACGAGGAACCGGACGAGCTTCTCCGATTCATCATAGAACGTCTCGACCTGGTCCGACGGCGGATAGCTCATCGTCGCGAGGGTCGCCAACGGAAACAGTTTTTCCGCCTCCATCGTCTGGGAACGCGCCTTGGAGTTGTAGTTTCGCGCCCGGTAATAGCTGGCTCGCGCGCCCTTCGAAATGTATTGGGCGAAGCCTTCGTTCAGCCAGAGCGGCATGCCGTCCGGGTAATAGCGATGAAGAACCAGGTGCGCGATCTCGTGCCCGAGGCTGTTGTCGCTGAACTTGTAAGACGGGTCCCGGACAATGAAGAGGCTCCCCTGCGACTGAATGCCGCCGGTCCAGGGCTCCAGTTTTCCCGCGCTTTGGAACTGCTTCCAGTCCTCCGGCTTTTGGAAAACGTAGAGGTGGGACTTGGTCGTGCCGGCCGGCTGCTCGCGCCCGAGCTCCTTCGTAATGACCCGGTAATGGAATTCCGCTTCCACCGAGATCGGCGTCACGACGAAACTATCGACGAAGTGATAAACGAAATGCTCGGTCTCGCCGTGCTTCCATTGCTCGGGATGGATGGCGAGTGCCCTTTCGCCGAGCGGATTGGGATCGCGCTGGCTGAGGCGTGCAAACTCGAGTTCGGGCAACGCGTTTAAGCCGGGGCTTGTCGCCGGCGGCTGGGCTCCAGCGGACGCGATGAGGATGAGAGGCCAGAGGGCGGGAAGGAATGTGACGGGGAGTTTCATGACAGGGAGTAAAGCTAATCGCGTGCGAGCACCACATGTCATCCCGAGCGGAGCGTTAGCGGAGTCGAGGGATGGCCCCGCTTTCGCGAAGCGCGAAGGCGTCGATGTAACAATGGCGCTTGGGGGTCGCTTGCGTGACGCAGTTTGCAACTGAGAGGTCCCTCGCCGTCTGCGCGGCTCGGGATGACCCCCGCTCAACCTCAAAGCTCACGAACGTCGTGTCATCCCGAGGCTGGCGCAGCGCGCCGAGGGATCTCTCACGCGGTCTATCGCTTCCGCGTGGTCCAAGGCGCCTTCGTCAGAATGGCGATCCTTGATCGCTTGCGTGACGCAATTTGCAACTGTGAGGTCCCTCGCCGTCTGCGCGGCTCGGGATGACCCCCGCTCAACCTCAAACCCGCGAGCGGCGTTGCGACCCGCCCCGGCTGTACTTCACCGGCCGCCGTTTCGGTTCGATCTTCGTCAGGCCTGTGCCGCTCTTCACCTCCATGATCTGGTCGCGCAGAAGCGCCGCGCGTTCGAATTC
The DNA here is from genome assembly GCA_049278515.1 of Chthoniobacterales bacterium. Classification (GTDB taxonomy): domain Bacteria; phylum Verrucomicrobiota; class Verrucomicrobiia; order Chthoniobacterales; family UBA10450; genus AV80. The sequence continues at coordinate 138 of JBAPMH010000586.1, read as the reverse complement.
CAGATTCGCCGACGCGGTTTGCATCTCTTCTTCCAGCTCGCGCAGTAATTCGGTGAGATTGAAATCGCCGCCGCCCTCCTGGATCACGGACGCGGCAATCTCCCGGCCCCGCAAAATCGTGTGCAGACTCTCTTGCAC
>JBAPMH010000585.1:0-1685 GCA_049278515.1 Chthoniobacterales bacterium | reverse complement strand
GTGAGTTGCTGGGGAGCCGGGTCGCCCGCAAAAACTAAGGGCACCGCTGAGAGGCGGTGCCCTTTTTCTTTCCCGACACGCGAATGCTAGACCGCCGCGCCTTCGGGATACTGCAACGCCAACCGGAGTTCCTTCGCGAGGGAATCCACGGTTGTCCCTCCCCGCTTCCACGCGCCTTCCGTCTCGAACCGCAGATCGCCAATCCTTCGTCCCCACGGAGAAATCACGCGTCCGATGGCCCGGAAATCCGTGCGGTCGGCGTGCTCCTGATCGAGGCGCCTCACCACGTCAGGCGCGACGCGGATGAACGCGCGCAACGCTGTCGCGCTCTTGATGCTGTATTTGCGACCGTTCCAGGCAGCGCCAAAGACCTGCGCCACCTGCTTCAGATAGTTGACGAAGAACTTCTTCGACTCTTCGCGGAACGCCTCACCTTTGCGTCCGGGCCCGAACGCCTCCGTCGCGAACAGCTTCTTGAGCTCCTGCGCCACCGGTGCCTGTGCCACGCGTCCGCTGCCCACGCCGAGGAGCTTGATCTCGTCGTAGAGCGGGGAGTCCTCGCGATCGTTCAACGCCCGTACGACGTCGTGCGCAGCGGCGAGGTTTTCATCGCGGTACAACTGACGTCCGGAGAGCGACACCAGGTGCGACGCGTTGAGCCGCGTGTGCTTCGCGTTGATCGTGACGAACATCTGGACGACGTGATCTTCCGGCAGCCGATCGAAGATCACCGCGGGCACCGTGAAGCGCTCGTCGCCGAAGCGCTCGATGTCGGCGTGAAGCGCCAGCAACCGGTGCTGACCATCGATCGCGCGGAGGATGCCTTCGCGCTCGGGCACCTTCAGCGTTCCGAGGGGCGAACCATCCTCGACCGGTTCGAACTTGAGCGGCTCGTCGCACGAGATGATCACGGCGCCGGCAATCGACGGCAGGTCGCGCGCCTGCCGGCACTGCTCGTAGTACTGGACGAGCTCGTCAATCTTGCGGCGGATGATCTGTCGCTGGTAGGCCTTCTCGCTCGAGGCGATGCGCCGCTCGAGCAGGTCCCAGTTCACCTTGGAGGGGGCTGGAGGGACGTTCTTCTTGCGTCCGCCGCGAACCGGCTGAGCCTGCTCACCGTAGCTCAGCACCTCGAACCTGACCAGCTTGTCGATGTCGTTGGCCGAGAGCGACGCCTGATAGAACTGCACACCGAACTGCTGCATCCTGATAGCGGCAACGCTGATCAATGGGCCTCCAGTCGCCCTTGTTTATATTGTGTCGGCGCCGGAATCTCAAGGCTTTCACCACGAGATCCGGCGCCGGCAGCCAAACTCCTCTCGGGAGACGAGGGTTACATAACGGTCAGGCTGGCTTCCGAGGCCTCCGGCGGTCAGCTCAAGATGGCATCGACCACGACGCCAATGACACTCGAAGCCGAGACGACTATCAGGAGCCAGGAAGTAATCAGGCAGATCGCGTCGAGGACATCCTCCGGATAGGGATGACCCTCGTGGGCCGAGGTCAGGTAGCTCAGCAGCATTTGCTCGTCTTTAATCCACGCCGGAAGCGCCAAGGTTCGTATCGTCATCGCCAGGCCTCCTGGGAACTCCGAGTTCCCTCCCCTTATCGAGGCAAATGACGATCCAGGAAGGACCCTCGAGATCGGCCCTTTTCTTGGGAAAATTCAACCGCAACCCGTCTAC
>JBAPMH010000584.1:0-11118 GCA_049278515.1 Chthoniobacterales bacterium | reverse complement strand
GGATTATTGAGTGCCCGCACCAGCCGGCGCTGGATGCTGGGCGCCCGCATCCGCTTTTCCCGCATCGGATTCGTGATGCATATGACCGCTGCGCAGGAACGGAACGCGATCGAGAACTTTCTCCTGGAACCATTCCAGCGCGAGGTAGATCACAGGCGTGATGTAAAGGGTAATGAGCTGCGAGACGATCAAGCCGCCGACGATGACGAGGCCGAGCGGGCGGCGGGACGATCCATCCGCGCCATAGCCGAGGGCGAGCGGCACCGCGCCCATTAACGCCGCCAGCGTCGTCATGATGATGGGACGGAAACGTTCGACGCTCGCTTCGTGGATCGCGGTCCGAAAATCGTAGCCCTCATCGATCCGATGGAGCGCGAAGTCGACAATCATGATGCCGTTCTTTTTCACGATGCCCATGAGCAGGAACAAGCCGATCACGGAATAGAGCGACAGAGTTGAATTGAAGAGCCAGAGAGTAAGGAGGCCGCCCACGACGGCAGGGAACAGAGTGGAAAGCACGGTCACCGGATGAACATAGCTCTCGTAAAGAATCCCGAGGATGACGTACATGACGAAGACCGCCGCGAGGACGAGAAAGGGCAACGCTTTGAAGAGCTGTTGCAGGACCAGACCTTCGCCCTGCATCTCGCCCTTTACGGTCGGCGGCAGAACCTGGGCCGCTGTCTTTTCGATGAAAGCGGTGACGTCGCCAAGCGGCGCGTCGGGCTTGGTATCGAACCCGAACGTAACGCTGGTGAACTGATTCAGGTGATTCACCGCCTGCAAGCCAAGGTTTGTCGTCGTCTTGGTCAGCGTCCGGATCGGGATCAGGGTGTCCTTCCCCTCCGGCCGGATGTAGAGCTGGCGTAAATCTTCCGGCTTGGACCGGTCGGCGTCTTCGACTTCGAGGATGACCTGGTATTGATCGTCCGGCTGCTTGACCAGGTAGACGTAGTTTTGGGAATAGGCGGCCCGAAGCAATCCCTGGAGCTTTGTGATGGAAACGCCGTACATGCTGGCGCGGTTGCGATCGACGTTGATGTCGAGGTTTGGCTGGTTCCGAAACAGGTTCGAACGCGGCGGCGCCGCAAAGCCTTCGTAGCTCTTCAGCTTCTCGCCGAGCGCATCGGCCGCGGCGTAAACCTCGTCCGGATCGATCCCGCTGATCGTGTAACTGTAGCGTCCGAACTGACTGCCGCTGGCGCCGATGTTGATCTGGAGAACGGGCCCCGGATTCAGGGTCGGAAAAATGCCGGGGATTTGGTTGAGGGTCCGGCGCAGCTCCATCGCCACTTCTTCGATCGGCTTGCGCTCCTTGGCGTCCTTCAAAAACAGGACGCAAAAAATGCCGGACGACCCGGCCCGGCCGCTTCCCGCGATGGTGAAATATTTGTCCACGGCCGGATTCGCCTGGAGAATCGGGTCGAGTTTTTCCTGCATGACGCGCTGTTGCTGAGGCGAGGTGCCTTCCTGCATGAGCAAGGCGCCGCGGATCACGCCGCTATCGCCGGTGGGCAAAAGCGTGAACGGCAGGGAAGTAAAGAAAAACCAAACCCCTACGCCGCAGGCGATGAGCACCGGCACCGCGAGCCAGCCGTGATCAAGGAACCAATCGAGGGACCGGCTGTAAAACGCCCGGATCGGCTGGAAGAAACTGTCGGTGAAACGTTCCATCCACGTCTTGCGCTGACCCGCCTGATGCTCGCGGAGGAGGCGCGCGCACATGAGCGGCGTCAGGGTGAGCGAAACCAGGCCCGAGGCGAAGATCGCCACGATGATTGTGATCGCGAACTCGCGAAAGATTCGCCCGAGCAATCCCGGCATGAAGGCGAGCGGAATGAAGACCGCCGCCAGGGAGAGCGTCATGGACAGAATGGTGAAGGAAATTTCACCGGCGCTATTGAGCGTCGCGCGATAGATCGATTCGCCGTGTTCCGCCCGGCGCACGACGTTTTCGAGGAACACGATGGCGTCATCGACGAGGAAGCCGATGGCCAGAGTGAGCGCCATCAGGGTGAGGTTGTTGATCGAATAATTAAGCGCCCACATGACGAGGAACGTCAGCAGGATCGACAAGGGCAGAGCGACGACCGGGATCAGCGTATCCCGAGCGCGCCCGAGAAAGACGAAGATGACCATCACCACCAGGATGAAGGCGATGAAAAGCGTGTCCTGCACGTCGGAGACCGAATGAACGATGCTGAGCGAGCGGTCGAAAGTCGGGATCAGGTTGATCGATCCCGGCAGCTCGAGGCGCATTTGCGGGATGAGGCCGTTGATGGAGCGCGCCACCTCGACGGCGTTCGCTCCGGCCTGGCGCGAAACCGCCAGCACGATCACGGAGGCTGGCGCATTATAGCCCCGCGCAAAAAAGTGACGAGACAGGCGCTCGTCCTGGACGCTGTCGACCACGTTCGCCACATCGCGCAGATAGACCGGCGCCCCATCCTTGCCGCGAGCGATAATCAGATTTCGATAGCCCTCCGCATCGGAGATCTGGCCGTTGGGGCGCAGGACCAGCGATGTGTTTTTTCCGTCGAATTGCCCTGCGCCGGAGTACGAAGTACCGGAGCGAATCGCGGTCGAAAGCTCATCGAGGGTAATGTTGCGCGAAGCGAGCGCGGAAGGATCGACCTTGATGCGGATTGCGCTTTTGACGCCAAAAACCTGCACCTGCGACACGCCCGGGAGGATGTTGATCCGCTGCTGGACCTGCGAGGTCGCGTATTTGTAAAGCTCGCCGTCGCTCAGCGTGTCGCTGGTCAGCGCCATGTACATGACCGGCTGATCGTTCGGGTTCGACTTCTCGAACCGCGGCGGGCTCGGCAGGTCGTTAGGCAACTGCCCGCTGGCGCGCTGGATCGCGGCCTGCACGTCGGTCGACGCATCGATGATGCTCTTATCGAGATCGAACTGGAGAGTGATGTTGGTCGAGCCCTGCGTGCTCGAGCTCGTGGTCAACGTCAGCCCGGGAATTTGGGTGAACTGTTTTTCGAGCGGCGTCGCGATCGTATTCGCCATCGTCTCGGGATTCGCTCCCGGATAACTCGCGGAAACGGAGATGACGGGGTAGTCGACGGCCGGCAGATCGTTCACCGACAACTGCCGGAAGGTCAGGATGCCGAAGACGATGAGCGACGCCGTCAGCAGCATCGTCATGACTGGCCGTTGAATGAACGGCTTGGAAAGACCCGAAGAAAATTGAACGAGCTTGCCGCCCGGCGTCTTTTCGCCCGGGACGTCGTCGCGGTGCTCGCCGGGTTCCCCCGGGGCCGCGGTGCCCTCGTCGTAATCGCTCATCGCCTAATGACTCGCGCTCCCGGCCGATGAAGCCGAAGGCTTTTCGCTGCTGTTCGATCCATCGGGCCGCGCATTTACTTTCATCCCGGGCGATAACTGGAGCTGACCGGATGTGACCACCACCTCACCGGCCTGCACGCCATCGGTAATGACGGTGAGATCGTTCTGCGATTGACCCGGTTTCACCTGCCGCAACTCCAGAGTCGAATCCGCTTTCACGACGAACAGATAAGGACCGTTCTGGCCGATCTGGACGGCCGTGCCAGGAACGAGCCTGGCGTCCTTCAACACGTCGAGAATCAATCGCACTTTCACGAATTGCGACGGCCAAAGCGCGCGGTCGGCATTCGGGGTGACGCCGCGGAGCTTCACCGTGCCGGCGCCGGCCTGGACGGCGTTGTCGATAAAATAGAGAGTCCCGGAACGCGGCTCGACATTGTCATCCTCCGCGTCCGTGACCACTTTCAGGTTTGGATTGTTGAGGTACCGCCTAACGAGTGGCAGGTCGGGCTCCGCGACCGTGAAATCGGTATAGATGGGGTCCATCCCCATGATCGTGAGCAACGGAGTCGTTCCGCCCGGCCCGACGACATTGCCGATATCGACGTTGCGCAACCCGGCCCGGCCGTCGATCGGCGATTTGATGTAGCAACGATCCAGGTTCACCTGCGCCGCGGCGACGGCGGCTTCGGCCCGGCGCGCGTTGGCCTGCGCCGTGTCAAATTCCTGGCTGGCGGTGACATTTTTCGCCTTCAGCTCCTCCTGGCGTTTCAGGGTCGCCTGGTTTAACGCCAGATCGGCCTGGGCCGAAGCGAGCGCTGCTTCGTAAGGTTTCGGGTCGATCAGGAAAAGGAGATCACCCTTCTTGACGTCGCCGCCGTCCTTGAATTCACGGGAAACAATTTGCCCGCTGACCTGCGCCTGGATCTGGACTGTTTCGTAGGCAGCCGTGTTCCCGATTTCATCAAGGTACAACGGCACGTCCTGGGTGATGACTTTCGCCGTCGTCACCGGGCGCGGTCCGGGCGGCTGATTCTGTTTGGGCCGATTGGCGACAGTTCGCAGAGTGAGCAGCAAAGCCACCAGGAGAATGAAACCCCCACCCCAGTAGAGCTTCCTCCGGCCAAAGCGATGCTCCAGCTTGCCGACAGCGTCGCGCGCGAGAACGTTAGCTTTGGTCATGGTCGTCATGACAAACTGGCGCCTTTCGCCGGGTCGGAGTGGCCATTGCGCGCGCCATTCGCCGGCTTTTCCGCCTTGTCCCTGATTTTCGAGAGCACTCTAATACAAGTCTCGAGATCGGGCTGTGGAATATTTTCGATGAGTTCGGCGCGCAAGTCGTGGGCGGTATTAAAAATCTTCTCCAGCACTGCCTTGGAACGCCGCTGAAGGTGGACGGTTTTGCAGCGGCGATCTTCCGCCGAACCGCGGCGCTCGACCCAGCCGTCGTTTTCCAAGCGGTCGAGCAAACCGGCGAGAGTCGCGCCTTCGATTCCCATCCGTTCCGCGATTTCCTTTTGGGTGAGCTCATTGCCGCCCTGGGAAAGGTGAATGAGCGTCCGCCATTTTCCCTGGCTCAAGCCGAGCGGCCGCAAGCGCCGATCGAGCCTGGTCCGCCAGGCGCGGGCGGTGCCGAAAAGGACGAGACCGAGTTCGTTGATATTGGGCGGTGGCATACGGCCGAATGGTTAGCGTGCTAACGATTCCCGTTTCGCGGGCGGTTGTCAAATTTCGCGGGCAAACCTCTTCTTGGAGACGGCGCGCCATACGCGAAATCCCAAATCCCAAGCTCCAAATCCCAAACAGGTACCAAATTCCAAAACCCGAAAATGGCGCTCGCGGCGGATTTTGATCATTGAATTTTGGGAATTGTTTGGGATTTGGGGTTTCGCGTACGCGGAGACGGCAGGATCGTGAGCCGGGATTGAGCGCTCCTTTCGTCCCTGGCGGGACTCTATCCAAATGAAATCGGCAAAAACCCAGCGCTAAAGCGCTGGGCTATTTTCGGAAGGCGCATACTGCGGCGCTGGAGATCAAATTTGTAGGGCGTTTGAAAGCCCGGCCTCGCGCTGTCGCGTTGCGTTACGGCTGTGAGACGGCCATTCTATTTGGCTCGTCCCGTGACAATAGCCCAGCGCTTTAGCGCTGGGATTTGTTTGATCCCAAGGACAAAGTCCCGTCAGGGACGGCAGGATCGTGCGCCGGGATTGAGCGCTCCTTTCGTCCCTGGCGGGACTCTATCCAATGAAATCCGCAAAACCCAGCGCTAAAGCGCTGGGCTATTTTCGGAGCGGCCAGATCCGTTCGTCACGCCAATCGTGCGCGGAAAGCGCAAGCGGAGGAGCGTACTCGCTCGTCCCACGGCGGGGTCCCTCGACTGCGCTTCGCTCCGCTCGGGATGACGAGCTAGGGTTTGCCGATTTTCGCCAGGATCACGGTGTGGTTCCGGTAATCGGTGATGCGTTCGATCGCCTGGGCGCGCAAGGGCAACCAGCGCTGGCTTTCCAATACTTCGCGTTCGCGCTCCGGCTGGAGCAGCAGGTAGCGGGCGGTCGCCGGAACTTCCTCCAGCCGGTTCACGTAAACCAGGCGCGTCCGCAGATAAAACAGGAACGGCTGGTAATCGGGGTCGAGGGCATAGAGCGGCTCCCCATCCGGCACGCGGCGGTCGATCTGGGCCGCGATCGGTTTCACTTTTGCCCGCCGTTGTAAGAGCGGCACGATCCACCCAGCATAGAAGATCAATAGAAAGCCGGCGTAGATTGCGGTTTGCAGCACAACTTTGAAGCGCCAGCGATATGAGACACTCCATCTCCACCACCTAACCTCCGGGGCGGCCAGCGTCATGGCCATGAGCCAGCAAGCGGGAACCAGCGCGGGCATCGAATAACGCGGCAACGCTCCCGGCAAAAGATTCACGAGAATGAACGGCACTCCCGCGCCCCAGGCGAGTCCTTGCGCCAGCTTTCGATCGTCGTCCGTGGCCCATCTGGTTCTGGCGACCAGGGGAAGAAACAAGGTCCAGGGAAGAAAATAGGCGAGCCCGCGGGGAATATTCAGGAGCCAGCTGCCGAGCTTGAAATCATCGCCGGTGAAACGCCCGGCCAGTTGCGCCGTCCAGTTCCCGGCGACGTCTGCGTCGCTCATCGCCCGCCAATATGGGACCGCCCAGGCGGCGAAGATCCCGGTCATGATGAGAAGCCCGAGAAAATGAGCCGGCGTAAGGAGTTTCCGCAATTCTCCGGCCCGATGGAGAACGGCGACTGCGACCGCATAAGAAAACAGCAGGTGGAGCGGCCCTTTCGCGAGCAAACCCAGCCCGAGGAAAATCCAGGGCACCGTCCAGGTGAGCCATGACGATCGCCGCTGCTGCCACCAACTGAGCCAGCAGACAAGCCCCAGACCGAAAAGCGAAACATAAAGCGCCTCGATCTCGATGAGCCGGCCTTTTTCTATGATCCCGAAATTCACCAGCCAGATGAGGGCGGCGAAGACCGAACCGTTCGGGCCCAGAGAGGAGCGGGCGACGGCTAGAAACGCGAAGGCGACCAACAAAACGCAGAGGACCGAGGGGAGCCGCGCCGACCATTCGTTGCGCACGCCGGTTAGCTTAAACGAGCCGGCAACGAGCCAGTTCACCAGGGGCGGTTTGCGGAAGTAGGGTTCGCTGCCGACCTGCGGGACCAGATAGTTGCCCGTTTCCAGCATCGTCACCGCGGGAAGGATGCGCCTGCCCTCCTCCCCTTTGATCTCCAACGACCCAAGGCCGGGCAGGTAAATCGCTGCCCAGCAAAGAAAAACGAAGGCGAATGCCGGCGCGCGTGACATCTTCCCCATCCTGCTTCGCGACACTGCCTCGGGCAAGCTCTCGGTGGCAGGGCGCCGCGCTGCGGCGTCCGTGATTTGGTATTCCGCTCGGAACATCTCAGCGGACGGCGCACCGCGCCGTCCCTACCATGAATAGCGGCCACGCGAGAAGGTGGATCGGCCGCTCCGCGGGCGATGAGGGAATTGTGGCGACACGATAACCCATCGAGCGGCGGAGCGCTCGATCCACCCCGGGATCACCGATCCCGGCTACAACGCCGTCCCTGCCAAACCAACCTGTTACGCGCCGGATTCCTCCCTTGACGAAAGGCCCCTGGAAAATTAGGTTGAGCGCCTAGTCCGCGCGCTGATGGGGGTGGGAGCTGGTGTCCCACTCTTTTTAGTCTGCGGGCTAATGCTTTTATGAACGCCGAGTTTATTTCGATGCTGGATTACCTGGAGCGGGAGCGCGGGATCAAACGCGAGATCCTGCTCGAGGCCGTTTCCAACGCCCTTCTTTCGGCGTCGAAAAAAAGCGTGAGCGCCTCGCGCGATCTCCGCATCGACATCAACCCGAAGACCGGGGAGATCCGCGCCCTGGCGAAGCTCCTCGTGGTCGATAACGTGACCAATCCGGCGGACGAAATCTCCCTGGCCAAGGCCCAGCGGCTCGACTCGAACGCCGCCGTGGGCGGCGAAGTGGAAGTGGAAGTGACTCCGAAAAACTTCGGACGGATCGCGGCCCAGACCGCGAAACAGGCGATGATGCAGCGCATTCGCCAGGTCGAGAAGGAGATGATTTACGAGGAGTTCAAGGACCGGGCCGGCGAGATTGTGAGCGGAACGGTCCGCCGTTTCGATCGTTCCGACGTGATCCTCGATCTCGGAAAGTTCGAAGCGATCATGCCGCAGCGGGAACGCGTGGTGGTGGAAGATTATAACGTCGGCGATCGCCTCCGCGCCTACGTCGTGGCGGTCGAAAATGGGATTCGCGGCCCCGAGATCATCGTGTCGCGGAGCCATCCAAATTTTGTCCGGCGGTTGTTCGAGCTGGAAGTCAGCGAGATCAATGACGGCACGGTCGAGATCCGCGGCATTGCCCGGGAAGCGGGTTATCGCACCAAGATCGCGGTAACGAGCGCGAACGAGAAGGTCGATCCGGTGGGCGCCTGCGTCGGAATGCGCGGCTCCCGGGTCAAAAACATCGTCCGGGAATTGAACAACGAGAAGGTCGACATCATCCGGTGGAGCTCCGATCCGAAGGAGTTTGTCCTCGAAGCGCTCAAGCCGGCCAAGGTGAAGAACCTCGTCTTCGATCCCGAGAAGAAGAGCGTCCAGATTTCTGTCGATGAAGATCAGCTTTCGCTCGCGATCGGAAAGAAAGGCCAGAACGCGCGGTTAACCTCGCGCCTGACCGGCTGGGAAATCAATATCGACCGCGATACGACAGCGACGCATCAGGTCGAACAAAAAGTCGCGCAGGCGGCCCAGACGCTCGCGGCCGGACTGCCGATTACCGAGGAGCAGGCGCTGACTCTCGTTAAATCCGGTTTCACTAATCTGGAGGGATTGCGCGACGCCGCGGTGGAAGACCTGGTCGATATTCTTTCCGTGGACATGGAGAAGGCGCGTGAAATTCATGAGGCCGTTCACCAGGAGACCCCGGCCGCGCAATAAATTGGTCTGCGCCTAACCAGCCGGCCATGAATTATCTTTTTTTCAGGAGCCCAAATGCCAGCGAAAACGACGAGCAAGACCTCAGCGCGGAAGACCACGAGCGCACGCAAAACGGTCAAGGCCGCCGTCGAATCGCCGGCGCCTGAGCCCAAGCTCAAGGAGACGAAGAGCGCAAAGGTAGAGGCCCCGGCCAAGCCCAAGGCGTCCGCTCCAGCGCCGGCCAAGGCCCCGCCGTCCCCACCCGAAGTGACGCGCAAGCCCCTGGCAAAGATAACGGCGCCTCCCCCAAAGCCGAAAGAGCCGGAGACGCCAAAAGCGCCAAAGCCGGTCATGGAAACGGTTTCGTTGATCGATGAGAAGAAGCCGCGGGCCAAGCGCGCGGAAGGTGAGGCCAAAACCAAATCGTTCCTCCCGCCAATTTCCCGAATTCGGACGCCGCATGAGCCGGCGGCTCCGTCCAAGCCGGCAGCGCCCCCACCCCCGCCGCCTGCGCCTGAAGCGGCGGCTGGTCCAACCGAAGCGCCGGCAGCCGAGCCCGAGTCTGAGCAAAAAATCATTCACATCAAGCCGCCGATTATCGTCAAGGAATTGGCGATGCAGCTTGGTCTGAAACCGCACCAGCTCATCGCCGAGCTGATGGCGTTGAATATTTTCGCGAACATCAACCAGACCGTCGAGCCGGACATCGCCACCCAGATTTGCCAGAAACACGGTTTTGTTTTCGAGATGGAACGCCGGGAAAAGGGGGGCGGCGTCCACAAAGTAGAACAGGTGGTGGTCGCACCGCCTCCGCCGGTCATTGAGAAGGAAGAGGAGCTCAAGACGCGCGGCCCGATCATCGCATTCATGGGGCACGTCGATCACGGCAAAACCTCGTTGATGGACGCCATCCGCAAGACCCGCGTGGCCGCCGGGGAAGCGGGCGGGATTACGCAGCATATCGGGGCCTACACCGTCGATCACAAAGGCACCCGGATTACCTTTCTCGATACGCCGGGCCACGCCGCTTTCACCGCGATGCGGGCACGGGGAGCTCACGTGACGGACATCGTCGTGATTGTCGTCGCCGCCGATGACGGGCTGATGCCGCAAACGCTCGAGGCGATCAGCCACGCCAAAGCGGCGCCGCACGTGAAAATCATGGTGGCGATCAACAAAATCGATCTGCCCTCGGCCAACATCGATCGGGTGAAGAAACAGCTCCAGGACCGCGAGCTCACTCCGGAAGATTGGGGCGGCGAAACCATCGTCTGCGAAGTTTCCGCCACGAAGGGCACCGGCATCGATCACCTGCTCGAGATGATGGCGCTCCAGGCTGAAGTGATGGAATTAAAAGCATCACCCACTGCTACGCCGCGCGGCACGGTGATTGAAGCCCAGGTCGAACCCGGACGCGGCCCCACCGCGACGGTGATTGTGCAAATGGGCACGCTCAAAACCGGCGATCCTTTTATCTGCGGCGATTACGGCGGCAAAGTGAAATCGCTCATGGACGATCGGGGCAAGCCGATCAAGGAAGCGGGCCCGTCCACTCCGGTGAAAGTGCTCGGCTTCAGCGGACTCCCCCAGGCCGGCGACGAATTTCTGGTCATGGAATCGGAACGCTCGGCAAAGACCTTGAGCGAAGAGCGCCTGCTCGACCGGCGGGCCGACAAATTGAGCGCGCCGCAACGCGCCACGCTCGAAAGTTTGCTGGAAGCAGCCGATGGAAAGAAGCACCTGCGGATCGTCCTGAAGTGCGATGCGCAAGGCTCCCTCGAGGCGTTGACGGGAGCGCTCGAGCAAATCGAGAGCAAGAAGATCGATCTCGAGATCATTCACTCCGGCGTCGGCCCGATCTCGGAGTCCGACATTCTCCTGGCCAGCGCTTCAAACGCGGTCGTGGTCGGCTTCAACATCAAGGTTGAAAGCATGGCGGTGAACGCGGCGAAACGCGAAGGGGTGCAGGTCAAACTTTACAGCATCATTTACGAGCTCATCGATCAGATGAAGGAAGCGATGGCGGGGATGCTCGATCCGGAACATCGCGAGACGGTGATTGGACATGCCGAAGTGAAGCAGGTCTTCAAGTTGAGCAAGGGCATCGTGGCAGGCTGCCTCGTCACCGACGGGCGGATTGCCCGGACGGCGCGGGCTCGCGTTTTGCGGAAACGTCAGCCGGTTTATGACGGCGGGCTTTCCACGCTCCGCCGTTTCCAGGACGACGTGAAGGAAGTCCGCGTCGGTCTCGAATGCGGAATCAAGCTGGGCGACTTTAGCGAATATCAAGTGGGCGACATTATCGAGTGCTATCAACTCGAGGCCATCGCGCAGAAACTGTAATCTGGTAGGGGG
>JBAPMH010000583.1:0-1591 GCA_049278515.1 Chthoniobacterales bacterium | reverse complement strand
ACGGCTCGACAGCGTCTCGCCCTACCAAAGCGATGTCGGCGATTTCAAATCGCCGCTCCTTGAAGTTTGGCGGTCGCGCCGGGCCTCTGCTAGCTTGCGCACGAGATGACCAAGCCGACCGACACAGATCCAGCAACCCCGTCCGATTTCATCCGCGACATCGTCGTCGAGGATTTGAAAGCGGGGAAGCACGCGAAGATCCGGACCCGGTTTCCGCCCGAACCGAACGGTTACCTCCATATCGGGCACGCCAAATCGATCTGCCTTAACTTCGGCGTCGCGCACGAGTTCAACGGCGTTTGCAACATCCGGATGGACGACACCAACCCGACGAAAGAAGAGACCGAATACGTCGATTCCATCATGGCGGACGTCCACTGGTTGATCGATGGCTGGGCGGACAACAACCTCGGCGGCGCGCCGCTCTACACCTCGGATTATTTCGACAAGCATTACGAGTATGTGGTCGAGCTCGTTCGCAAAGGAAAAGCCTACGTTGATGAAATGTCGCCCGAACAGACCGACGAATTCCGCCGGCTCGGGAAGGAGAGTCCGTTTCGCGACCGGCCCATCGACGAGAATCTGGATTTGTTCGCGCGAATGAAGGCCGGCGAGTTCCCGGATGGCGCGAAAACCTTGCGCGCGAAGATCGACATGCAGGCGCCGAATGTCTGGCTGCGCGACCCCGTGCTCTACCGCATCCGGCACGCGGAACATCATCACACCGGGAACAAGTGGTGCATCTATCCGATGTACGACTGGGCCCATACCCTGAGCGATTACATCGAAGGAATCACCCATTCGCTTTGCACCCTGGAGTTCGAAGTGCACCGGCCGCTTTACGAATGGATCCTCGAATCGCTTGGGCTTCCACCTCCGTGCCCGCGCCAGATCGAGTTCGCGCGCCTGAACCTCACCTACACCGTGATGAGCAAGCGCAAGCTCATCCAGCTGGTCAAAGAGGGTTTGGTTAACGGTTGGGATGATCCGCGCATGATCACCATCTCCGGTTTCCGCCGGCGCGGCGTCACCGCGAGTGCCATCCGCGCTTTTGCCTACAACATCGGAATCACGAAATATCCGAGCCTGAACGAGATGGCACTCCTCGAGCACGCGGTGCGCGAGGAGTTCAACCGCCACGCGGAGCGCCGCCTGGCCGTGCTGAAGCCGATCAAGGTCGTGCTGACGAATTATCCGGAGGGAAAAACGGAGCAGCTCGATGCGACCAACAATCCGGAGAATCCAGCCAGCGGAACCCGGAAGGTCCCGTTCAGCCGTGAGCTCTACATCGATAGCGCCGATTTCACCGAAACGCCGCCGCCGAAATATTTTCGTCTCAAACCTGGCGGCGAAGTTCGGCTCAAGTACGCGTACATCATTAAGTGTGAGGAGGTGGTGAAGGACGGGGCCGGGAACGTGACGGAATTGCGTTGCACTGCGGACCTCGAGAGCAAATCGGGCGGCGCCACGTCAAGTCGGAAGGTCAAAGGGACGATCCACTGGGTTAGCGCCGCGGACGCCGTTGACGCGGAAGTGCGGCTTTACGACCGGCTCTTCACCGTCCCGGAACCGGATGCCGACGGCGGCGATT
>JBAPMH010000582.1:0-16308 GCA_049278515.1 Chthoniobacterales bacterium | reverse complement strand
AAACAATTGTCCTTCGTATCGTGGTCCCATTGCTTTTGCTGTTCAGCAACAGCTCGGGAGATCTGATCGCAATGTCCGCTGCCAAAAGCGCGGAAAGCGCGGACGGACCAAGCGGAACTCTCGAGAGAATGATCGTCGCGAATGGGACTGTCGCGATGGATCTCGATCTTAACCGACTGAACGGAGGCGCCTCAGACGTGGAGAAATCGCAGTTGGAGACGCTGCATTTCGCGGTATCGCCAGATTCATTTTTCACGATGCTCGTTCTCAATGATCTTCTGCGCGGGCCCGAGCCGGGCTCGATGGCGTTGACGCCGCAAAATTCCGCGACTCTTCCCGCTGGGTTGACGGCTTCCATCCAGCAGTTGGTGGTGGAAAAAGTTTCGTCAGACCAAAGTTTCGAACTCGTCGTCCGGGACGCGAAGACGGGCTTCGTGTTTTTCAATATTGATGGGCACCAGTACAACTACGAGGCGGGTCCGCGGGTCCTCCGGATCGACGCCGGAAGACTTCTCGTTTCGAAGGAATTCGCCCAGCAGCTTGGGAACGTGGAAGCGGGCGCGATCGTGGGAAATATCTCGATTGCGGTGTCGGTCTACCCGATTGAAATCGACAAGGTAGTTAACGGATCGGTGCAATCATCGGTGATGCCGCCGCTCCGGCATGAGACGAGCCAGGGTGCTGGGTCTTTTGAACCGAACGTAGGAACGGCCCCGGGGCCGGATGTCATCGTGGGTGATTTGCCCTCCATAACGCAAGCCGGCAGCGCCACGGGATTTGTCGGACTCGGTATCGGAACGACTTCCTGTAACAACGGCGTCATTGACCTGGATTGGTTCCAGTTGCCGAGCAACGATCACCCGGTCATCCCGCAGAATTTGTATCGGATGAGCGCCGGCACGACCAATAACGACCGGTTCGAACAGATTGGCCAATCCTGGCTCAAGCATGCTTTCACGGCCCTGACCGAGAACATCTGCGGCTTTGGCTGCAACGGGGTTGGAGGGTCTCATCTGGGTTCGGGCTGCTCCGATCCTTACGACGCGAGCTTGAACGCCGGCCAAACCCGGCTAGGCGCACGCGCCTGGGTTAATCCCTTCACGGGCGTTTATCCGCGAGGCGATTCGGCCACCAATCCGAATAACCACACGGGCCACACTCACAGTGGCACGACCCATCGCTGCCTGGTGGCGGTCAGCGATCTGGACACCACTCAAAATGCGGGGGCGACCTACTTTGCCGAAGGTCAATATGTAACCCCGCATGAATTCCTTTGGTGCAGTCAGAATCCCGGCCAATGCGTCAATAATGCCAACATGAAGAACAACGTCTCCTACCGGCGGTTTACCGTTTCGGGGACGACGACGTTCACGTTTTCCGGAACCGGGTTCACCACCGTGCGGACGGAACCTGCCATCAACGCCTGGAGGGCGGCGCACGCGGCTGAGCCTGTTGCAACGAGGGTCACCATCAATCAGATCGAGCCGGCGCCCGGAGTCGATGGCATCGGGTATGTTGGTTACCGGGTAACGAATCCTTCCGCCGGAGTCTGGCACTACGAGTACGTCGTTTATAACCAGAATCTCGACCGGGCGATCCAATCCTTCACGGTTCCAGTTGCCTTTGGCAGCGGAGCCACGGTGAGCAATATGGGATTCCATGCCCCTACGAATCATCCTGGAATCGCTAACGATGGGACGGTCGGAGACGCAGGATATAGTAATACAGCGTGGGGTTCCGCTCAGGGTAGCTCCGACCTGACCTGGAGTAGTGAGACTTTTGCTCAAAACCAAAACGCAAATGCGATTCGGTGGGGCACTCTCTATAATTTCCGATTTGATTCCAACACCCCGCCGCAGGCCACGAACGCGACGATCGGATTTTTCAAGACCGGATCGCCCATGACGGTGTCGATCATGGCTCCTGGCACCCAAGGACCCACCCCGACCCCGACCGCAACTCCGACCCCGACCGCAACGCCGGTCCCGACGGCGACGGCAACTCCGACTCCGGTGCCAACGGCGACCCCGACGGCAACGCCGAACCCAACGCCGACCGCTACGCCAGTCCCAAGCGCAACCCCAACTCCGACCGTAGCCCCGACTGTAACACCGACGGCAACGCCGAACCCGACGCCGACCGCTACGCCAGTCCCAACCGCAACCGCGACCCCGACCGTGGCTCCAACGGCCACTCCAACTCCGACTTTTGCCCCGACAGCAACGCCTAGTCCGTCGCCGTCACCGTCGGCATCGCCTTCGCCATCACCCTCGGCATCGCCATCTCCGTCAGCTTCGCCGTCTCCATCAGCGTCGCCATCCCCATCGGCGTCGCCGTCACCTTCGGCCTCGCCATCCCCATCAGCGTCCCCAAGTCCGGCGCCGCCGACGGAGCTGGGTAATATCGCCACCCGACTTTCGGTCGGGACCGGCGACAACGCCCTTATTGGCGGATTCATCATTACCGGGACTGCGCCGAAGACCGTGATCATCCGTGCCATCGGTCCCTCGATTGGATTGCCGGGGCAGCTGGCGAATCCGACGCTCGAGCTGCGCAATTCAGCGGGCGCGTTGCTCGATCAGAATGACGATTGGCAGGTTTCAAACAGCCACTCCCAGGAGATCAGCGACAAGGGGCTGGCGCCAGCCAACCCTCTGGAATCGGCCCTCATGGCGACCCTGCCGAGCAATGGTGCCGCTTACACGGCGATTGTGCGCGGAGCCAGCAACACGACCGGAATCGGGGTCGTCCAGATCTACGATGTGGATCCTTTTGGCAATGCCAGGCTGGCCAACATCTCGTCGCGCGGACCGGTGCAAACCGGGGACAATGTCCTGATCGCGGGAATGATTATTGTGGGGCAGACGTCGCAAAACGTGGTCATCCGGGCGACCGGACCGTCCTTGCCGATTGCCGGGAAACTGGCGGATCCGTCGCTCGAATTGCGCGATGGCAACGGCGCGATGGTGGAAGGCAACGACGACTGGACGCTCTCGAACAACAAGCAGGCGATTATCGACACCGGACTCGCCCCGTCGAACGACTTGGAGTCTGCTATCATCCGCGCATTGCCGCCGGGGAACTACACGGCGATCGTGAAGGGTTCGGGCGGCTCGACCGGTATCGCGGTGGTCGAAGCCTACGGGATTAATTAATACGGAAGCCGTGGCGGCGACGTCGTGGTTTTTTGATCGCCAATAAATCTTGCCTTGCGAGGCAAAGTTTTTTTACTCTCGATCGAAGGCCGAAAGTGGCCCAGCGTCAAAAATTCATTCGAGAGGATAATTACTTATGTGGCCTCCAAAATTTAGCGATTGCATCGATGCCTGTAATGTCGCGCGCCGGCGCTCCGAACGCGTCGTCACCGCGGGGCTGGCGCAATCGGATGTGAACACGGTCGCGTCGGTGATTGTGATTGCCCGGGATTGCGCACGGATTGCGACATTGACAACCCAACTTCTGGAACGGGGCTCGAAGTATGCCTACCCGATCTGTGATGTCTGCGCCCGGGCGTGTGAGGAACTCGCGAAGGCATGCGACAACCATTCGAAGATCGAGGCGTTTTCACGGTGCGCCGAAGCCTGCCGCAAGTGCGCCCAGGAATGCGCCAAACTTGCGAAGGCGAAGAAGCCGGCGCGCTGACCGGCGCATTCGCGCCGGAAATCCCAAATCACAAACCCCAAATCCCAAGCAAAAAGGGAAAGCACCAAAGGGGCAAAGGGCGCTGCGTAAGGAATCCGCTTTGTTGGACATTGGTATTTTGAGTTTGCCTGGGATTTGGAGCTTGGGATTTGGGATTTCCAGCGCTTAGTTGGGCGCAATGCAGAGAATAGTAGTCGTTGGCGCCGGCGGCAGACTTGGCGCCGCGCTGGCGCGCGAGTATGCGAATGAGTTTGAAGTAACGGGGTTCAATCATGCCCAGCTCGACCTTGGGAAACCCGGGCAGCTGCGGGCGACACTTGGAGCTCTCGACTTCGATGTCCTGATCAACACCGCGGCCCAGACAAATGTCGATCGCTGCGAGACGGAGGTGGACGAAGCCTTCGCGCTCAATGCCGAAGCGCCCCGCCTTCTCGCCGAAATTTGCGCGACAAAAAAAGCGCGGTTCATCCACATCAGCACGGACTACGTTTTCGACGGCGAAAAGCGGGAGGCATATCGGGAAGAAGACGAAGCACGACCGGTCAGTGTCTACGGCGAATCGAAGCGGGAAGGGGAACGGCGCGCGCTGGCGGCGAACGATGGAGCGCTGGTGGTGCGGGTGTCGTGGGTGTTTGGGCCGGACCGGCCAAGTTTTGTCGATTGGGCAATCAACCAGGCGCGCGAGCGTGAAGAGGTGAGAGCGATTGCCGACAAATGGGCGACGCCTACCTACACGCTCGACCTGGCGGCGTGGTTAAAGCCATTTGTCGCCGGGGTCGCTGATCCTGCCGCCCGCGGCCTTCTGCATCTGGCGAACGCCGGTGAATGCAGCTGGCAGGAATACGCGCAATGGGCGCTCGACTGCTGTCACCACGAAGGAATTCCGATGAAGGCGAGAAAGATCGGTGCGCAAACACTCTCGGAAATGAAGAGCTTCATCGCGAAGCGGCCGGTTTACAGCGTGCTTTCGACGGCGAAGTACGAAGCGCTCACCGGCGTCCGCCCGCGCCCGTGGCAAGAGGCAGTCGAGGCATTCGTTCGCGATCACAAGAAGTAGCCTCGTCGAAAAGTTGTTTTTACTATCTTTCGGCAGAAACAAGGAACAAATTCGGAACATGATCGTCAAAGCGAGAGTCCGATTTTTCGCCTCCATTTGTATCCTGGCGGTGGTTGCCGGGTCTCACGCGATTGCCCAAACGCAGTATTCCATCGGCAACCCGAGCAACGAAGAGCAATACATGATCGAGCTGATCAATCGCGCGCGGGCGAATGGCGGCGCGGAAGCGACCCGGCTCGGATTGAGCGGGCTCCAGGAAGGCAATCCAAACATCAATGGTGAGCCGTGGACGATCCAGAATTCAGTTCAGCCGCTCTCGCGAAATCCGTTGCTTTTCAATTCCGCGCAGGGACACGCCACTACGCTTAACAACGGCGATCAATTCTTTTCCGGCCAGAATCCGCATACCTACCCAAACGGTACCTCCAGCCCCCAAATGCGAATCACGGCGGCGAACTACCCGATGGCGAACTATAACGGGCCAACGACCGCGTCCGGTTTTTTCCCAGGCCCGGAAAATATCGCGGAGTCCGAGACCATCGGGAGTGGTCCGTTTACGGGCGCCAAACTGATCAGCGAAATTCTCAACGATCACAATAATCTTTTCACGGACCAGACCGTGCCAGGGCGGGGGCACCGCATGACGACAATGCTCGCGTTTTTCCGCGAGATCGGCATCGGGATAAGCGCGGGGACCGACAACGGCCAGGGCAACACCTGGGATTCCCTCTATGTCGTGCAGAATTTCGGCACGCAGACCAACTCGACTCCGTTCATCACCGGCGTTGTTTACCACGATACAAACGGCAACGGCTTTTACGATCCGGGCGAAGGCATTGGAGGAGTGCGAATCGACGTTGCCGGATCGAACTTCTTCGCGGTGAGCTCTTCCTCCGGCGGCTACTCGGTGCCGGTGCCGGGCAACGGTTCGTTCAATGTCACATTCAGCGGGGGCGGCCAGCCGACCACGCAACGGACGGTGACGGTCGCGAATTCGCTCAACGCCAAGAGTGATTACGTCACAGCCGGCGCCGGCGTTCCCGCCGTCCTGGCGAACATTTCCACCCGGCTGCGAATGCAAAACAGCAGCGATGTTCTCATCGGCGGGATGATTGCGCAGGGCACAACGGGCAAGAAAGTCATTATCCGTGCGATCGGTCCGACTCTGACCGACTTTGGTTTGCCCGGCGCGTTGCCAGATCCAACGCTCGAGGTTTTCCAGGGCAATACATCCGTGGCGACGAACGATGACTGGCGCAATTCTCCTCAGCAGGCCGAGATCCAGAACAGCGGACTCGCGCCGGGCAAGGACGCCGAGTCGGCCATCATCGTGACCCTGAGTCCAAATCAAAATTACACCGCAGTCGTTCGCGGAAAGAATGGGCAGTTCGGTCTGGCCGTGGTGGACGCGTTCGATCTCGATCAGGCCGCCGCGTCGAAGCTTGCGAACATCAGCACGCGCGGATTTGTGGGGGTGGACGACAACGTGATGATCGCCGGTGTAATCGTAGGCCCCGCGAGCGGCGGAAACATTAATGTTCTGGTACGGGCCCTCGGGCCGACCCTGACCAACTTCGGAGTGGCAGGCGCGCTGGCGAATCCGATGGTCGATCTAGTCAATGCCAACGGGACCGTGCTCCGCTCGAACGATGATTGGAAGAGCGATGCAAGCCAGATGGCATTGATCCAGGCAGCTAATCTGGCGCCTCAATTCGATGCAGAAGCGGCCTTAGTCCAAGCGCTCCCGCCCGGAGCCTACACGGCGGTCGTGCGAGGCGCTGGCCGGACGACCGGGGTGGGATTGGTGGAGGCTTACAATATTCAATGACCCCGGCATTAGTTGTCCTATTGGTTCGGCGCGTAATAGACCCGCGTGAGCGGCGCCGGTTCTAAAAAAATTGCTCGACACAGTTACGCTCCGCGGGTAGAAACTTAGTGCCTCGTCCACGTCTGAAAGGCCGTCCGAGCCGCAGTGTTTTTGCCCGTGGATCATCGCAACAGATTTGTTGCCTGCCCGTACAGACAGTCGGAGAAAATGTTATGAAAAAAGAGCGTCTCTCTCGAAGTGGTTTTTCGTATCCGCGCGTCCTTCTGGGCGTTTTTTTGTGCTCGGTAGGGTTGCTCCTCGGGTTGATTGCTTTCGGTCTCTCCTCGGGGGCTTCGGCTTTGGCGCAAAATTCCGCCCCCGCCACCAAGATTGCATCGTGGGTCCTCGATCGGACGGCGAACGGCGCCGCGGCCGAGT
This sequence comes from Chthoniobacterales bacterium, assembly GCA_049278515.1. GTDB lineage: Bacteria > Verrucomicrobiota > Verrucomicrobiia > Chthoniobacterales > UBA10450 > AV80. The sequence goes on along the minus strand of JBAPMH010000582.1, from coordinate 9,364 downwards.
TCCTCGTCGTTCTGCCTGACCAGGCCGATCTCCGCGCCGCCGACGCGTTGCGGACCAAGGAAGAAAAAGGCCGCTACGTTCGGGACGTTTTATGGAACAAAGCGCAGGCAACCCAGGGTCCACTCCTCGCCTGGTTGAGAGAGCATGGGGTTGAGCATCGCGCTTACTACATTGTGAATTTGATCTGGGTGAAAGGGAATCGCGACCTCGCGATGCAGCTCGCAGCGCGGTCCGATGTCCTGCGGATTGATGGAAACCCGAGCGTTCGCAATCTGGCCGAGCCGGTGCCCGAGGAGCAAGTCACGCCGGAGGTCATCACCGCCATCGAGCCCGGCATCAATTACACCCGGGCGCCGGAAGTGTGGGCAGCCGGCTTCACCGGGCAGGGCATGGTGGTTGCCGGAGCGGACACCGGTATCCGTTGGACGCACAACGCGCTCAAACCGCACTACCGTGGTTGGGACGGCGCGACCGCCAACCACGACTACAATTGGCACGACAGCATTCACACCAGCACTGGTGTGTGTGGCCAGGATTCGGTCCAGCCATGCGATGATCACGGCCATGGCACGCACACCATTGGGACGGTAGTGGGCGATGATGGAGCGACGAATCAAATCGGCATGGCGCCAGGTGCGAAATGGATTGGCTGTCGCAACATGAATGGAGGCGCCGGCACGCCGGCGACCTACATCGAGTGCATGGAATTTTTCCTGGCCCCATACCCGGTTGGGGGAACGACGGCGCAGGGCGATCCCAGCAAAGCGCCCGATGTGACGAACAATTCCTGGGGTTGTCCTCCATCGGAAGGGTGCAACGTCACCTCGCTTCAGGCGGCCGTGGAAGCGCAGCGCTCTGCCGGAATCGTAATGGTAGTCTCCGCGGGCAACGCAGGCTCGGCCTGCTCGACCGTCGTCGACCCGCCATCTTTTTACGAGGCGGCGTACAGTGTCGGCGCGCTCACCACTGGCACTGACAGCATCGCCTCCTTCAGTAGCCGAGGACCGGTCACAGCCGATGGAAGCTTGCGGTTGAAGCCCGATATTTCCGCGCCGGGCACAGGTACCCGTTCATCCTATCGAACCAGCGATACAGCGTATGCGAATCTGAGCGGCACTTCCATGGCCGGGCCGCATGTCGCCGGGGCGGTCGCGTTGTTGTTATCGGCCAGGCCGGTTTTGCAAGGGGACGTAATGGGGACTCGCAATGTTCTCAGTACGGCTGCGGTCCATATTAATTCCAACACGTGCGACGCCCCGAATCCGCCCGGATCGCCTAATAATACTTACGGTTACGGGCGGCTGGACATTAAGACTGCCGTCGACTCCGGTCCCGGTCCAAGTCCCACGCCAACACCGATACCATCGGTAACACCGACGGCAACACCGTCGCCTTCACCGTCAGCGTCGCCCTCGCCATCAGCGTCGCCCTCGCCATCGGTGTCGCCCTCGCCATCGGTGTCGCCCTCGCCATCGGTGTCGCCTTCGCCATCGGTGTCGCCTTCGCCGTCAGTATCCCCGTCGCCGTCAGCTTCTCCGTCGCCTTCGCCGTCGGCATCTCCGTCGCCTTCCGCTCCCGCGGCTCTCGGAAATATCGCAACCCGTTTGCGCGTCGAGACTGGCGATGACGTGCTCATTGGTGGATTCATCCTCACCGGCGCGGCAGACAAGAAAGTAGTCGTTCGCGCCATCGGTCCGTCGATCGGGGTGCCCGGCCAGCTGGCGAATCCGATCCTCGAACTGCGCAACTCCTCAGGTGCGCTGATCGATCAAAACGACGATTGGCAAACTTCGGTTAACAAACAAGCCATTATCGACAGCGGACTGGCGCCGGCCAACGATCTCGAATCCGCGATCATGGCGACCCTCCCCGCAAACGGCGCAGCTTACACGGCCATCGTGCGCGGAGTAAACAACACGACCGGAATCGGTGTCGTCCAGGTCTACGATGTGGACAGCGCAAGCGGTTCAAAGCTGGCCAATATCTCTTCACGCGGCCTGGTGCAAACAGGAGACAATGTTCTTATCGCGGGAATGATTGTTGTCGGGCAAGCATCGCAGAACGTGGTTGTCCGCGCGATCGGCGGATCTTTGACGATTGCCGGAAAACTGACGGACCCATCACTTGAATTACGGGATGGCAACGGCGCGCTCCTGGAAGCGAACGACGACTGGATGCTCTCGATCAACAAACAAGCCATCATCGACAGCGGACTCGCTCCGTCGAACGACAAGGAGTCCGCGATCATCCGGAGTTTGCCGCCCGGGAATTACACCGCGATCGTGAAAGGGTCAGGTGGCGCGACCGGCATCGCGGTGGTGGAAGCGTACGCAGTAAACTAAATTTTGCCCTTTGGCGACGCGGAATACGGCGTGGCCGAGGCGAATGAAAACAGACCAATCCTTATGAAAAACGAGCGCCATTCTCGAGGCGGTTTCCTTAATCCGCGCATCCTGCTCAGTCTTGTTCTTTGCCTGTTCGCTGGGTTATTGGCGATCTTCTCGTTTGCGGGAATGCCGTCGGTTTTCCTGCGCCAGACAGACAACCGGCCGCGTTTCATGCCGGTTCCGGGGGAAAAAGCAGATGATTTCAACCGGATGGAAGAGGAATGGCACAATCGCCTGACCTACCCGACGGGCGTGTTCGATCCCGCATGGGTCCGGCGCGCCGTGGAGCATGATGCCACCATCGCGCGCGGTGTTCCGTTTGGACAAAAGGCGACGAACCTTTTGCGGGGCCCTGATGCGCCGCTCGAACTGGATCAGACTTCGTTTACGGCCCTCGGCCCGAAACCGGAACGGATGACCGGATGTTCCGGCTGCTTTGATTTTGGGACGACCGAGGGCCGGGTTAACGCCATCGCCGTTGACCCCACCACGACCACCAATGGCTCCATCGTCGTCTACATCGCGGCGGTTGGCGGCGGGGTTTGGAAGACCACGAACTGTTGCAACAACATGACCAGCTGGACCGCGATGACCGACAACGCGCTCGTCAGCACGACCAACATAGACACCCTGGCGATCGATCCGAACGATCACAATACGATCTACGCCGGGACCGGCGATCTGAACTACGGCTCGTTTTCGATGGGCAGCCAGGGCATTCTGAAATCCACCAATGCCGGCGCATCCTGGACCGTGCTGGCGGCGGACATTTTCGGGTCGATGCTTCCGGAGCCTCCGGGGCAATTCCCGCAGTATCAGGCGGTCGGCAAGGTGCGGGTTGATCCAAACAACAGTAATAACGTCGTGGCCGGAACGAAGACTGGCCTCTACTTCTCCTACAATGGCGGCACCAACTGGACAGGTCCTTGCACGACGAACAGCTTTGCCACGCAGCGCCAGGATATTACCGGCTTGGAACTGACGAACATCGGCGGCACCACGCGAATCCTCGCGGCGGTTGGCGTCCGGGGTTTTGCGACGACGGTCCAGTATGATCTAAACCAAAACGGCGCCAACGGTCTCTACAAAGGGACGATGCCGGCGAGCGGTTGCCCGTCCGATTTCACCTTGATCACGCGCAACGATAACGGCTTCGTCTTCGGTCCCACGGTCCCTGGAAGCGCCTATTCGACGAGCGCGGCTATGAACGCAGGCAGTGGCACGCCTTACGGCGGCGTGGGCACCGGCACGCAGCCCGGACGCATGGATGTCGCAGTCGCTCCGAGCAATCCAAATTACATTTACGCCCAGGTGGGATCGATTGCCCCCAACAGCAATAGCGGCTGCGGCAGCGCCAACGGCTGCCAGCTCGGAGTCTGGTCGAGCACAGACGGGGGTGGCACCTGGAGTTTCATGACCGGTTCCGCGGGCGGAGCGCTCGTGAATTGCAGCGGCGGCGCCGGCGATTATCCCCAGAATTGGTACGATCAGGGACTCGTGGTTGATCCGAATAACCCGGACCGCATTTTTGTCGACACCTTCGACACCTGGCTGGCGAGTCGGACGGGCGTGACTTTCTACGATCTGACCTGCGGTTACAGCGGCGGCAACGTGGTGCACGTGGATCATCATGCCCTCGCCTTTGTCCCGGGCTCGTCTGATTTGCTGCTCGAGGGAAGTGACGGCGGCATCTTCGGGTCCGCCAACGCCTCGGCTGCAGTGGCCGGAGTTACCAGGAACACCTGGTTCAACATGGATACCGGCTTGAACACCATCGAGTTCTATTCGGGTGACATTAGCGGCAACTTCGCTACCTCCGCCGCCCCCGCGGCAGTCGGCGGCGCCCAGGACAATGGACCCAGCTCGGTGACTTTTACCGGCGGCGCGACCGGACCGGTGCAATGGCAGGAAGGATTGGGTGGCGACGGATTCTCGGGTCGAATTGATCCAGTGGGCACGGGCACCCAGCTCCGCTTCTTTGAAGGCAACAATAGCGGCGGCGTCAGCCGGTGCGTGAACAATTGCACCTCACCCGGCGCCGTCTGGACGAGCGTGAAGGGTGGATGGGGTAGCGACCAACAGTCGTTCGTCCTGCCAATCGATCTTTTCCACGGCGGCATTCCCGGAGGCGATGACTGCCTGCCGGCCGGAGTTCCGGGCGGGTGCGGCCATCTTCTTGCCGGAACGACGCGAGTGTGGGAGTCGGTCTCCGGCGGCAACGCCACCATGCCGAGCTCAAGCTGGTACATTACAAACAATCCGGCCGGGTCGGCGGCTGGCCCTAATCTTTGCAAGGGAACGCTGGGCAATCGCTCGTTCATCAATCAGGTCAAGTACTCGCCAAAATTTCAAAGCGTCGCCATTGTCGGCACTAACGACGGCAACGTGCAGATCGGTTTCAATCTCGGCACCACCATCGCGTCCCAGGCGAACTGGGTAAACGTCACCGGTAATAATACCATCCTGCCGAACCGGCCGGTGCTCGGCATCGCGCTCGATCCATCGGTCCCCGCCGCGAACGTCCCGGTGGGCTACGCTGCGGTGGGCGGGTTCAATGCCAATACCCCGACGACACCCGGCCATGTCTTTCAAGTCACTTGCACGGCCACCTGCGGCTCGTTTACCTGGCTCGACAAGACCGGCAATCTCCCGGACATCCCAGTGGATTCTATTATCGTGAATCCAAATATTCCGCAGCAGGTCTTCGCCGGCACTGACATCGGACTTTACTTCACCGACGATATTACGGCGGCCTCGCCCACCTGGACGCGTTTCAACAATGGTCTGCCGAACGTGATGATCTGGGACATGCAGATCGATCGCGGCAGCACCACCCTGTCGCTTTGGACGCGGGGACACGGCGCCTACGCCTGGCCCTTGCCGACGACCCCGGGCCCAACGCCGACTCCAACTGCCACGCCAGTGCCAACTGCGACGCCAGTCCCGACTGCGACGCCGGTCCCGACTGCGACGCCAAACCCAACCGCGACGCCAGACCCAACCGCGACGCCCTCCCCAAGCCCGACGGCAACTCCGACGCCTCATTCGAATCTGGCCAACATCTCCACGCGTTTGCGAGTTGAGAACGGAGACAACATCCTCATCGGCGGATTCATCGTCACGGGAACTGCGCCGAAGAAGGTTGTTATTCGCGCCATCGGACCTTCGCTCGGTCTGGCCGATCAGCTGGCGAATCCGACCCTCGAGCTTCGAGATTCGTCCGGCACGCTTCTCGATCAAAACAATGATTGGCAAACCTCGCCTGACAAGCAGGCCATCATCGATAGCGGCCTGGCGCCGACCAACGATCTTGAATCGGCGATCATCAGAACACTCCCGGCCAACGGTGCGGCCTACACGGCCCTGGTCAGCGGAGCGAATAATACGACCGGGATCGGGGTTGTGCAGATTTACGATGTGGACAGTGCGGCAAATTCGAAGCTGGCCAACATCTCTTCGCGCGGTCTGGTCAAGACGGGAGACAATGTGCTCTTCGCCGGCTTGATTGTGCAGGGTCAAGCCTCACAAAAGGTGATCGTGCGGGCCATCGGACCATCCTTGACGATTTCTGGAAAACTGAATGACCCGACCCTGGAGTTGCACGACGCCAACGGCGCTTTGTTGGAGGCGAACGATGACTGGGTTCTGTCGAGCAACAAACAAGCGATCATCGACACCGGGCTCGCCCCGGTGAACGACAGCGAATCCGCGATCATCCGCACCTTGCCGCCGGCCAATTACACTGCCATCGTGCGCGGCGTGAATGACACCACCGGCATCGCGGTAGTTGAGGCCTACGCGCTGATTGATCCCGTGGAATGACGCCCCAGCGCGCATTCGAGGCCTCCTGGCCCCCGATGGATGTTTGCGAGCGTGCCGAGGCAGGGTTCTCCAACTTCTTCACTGTTTTGGCGCGAGCGAGGCCACGATTTTCTGGAATCGTGGATCACCCCGAAGCAGCAGGCGTTTTCGCTGGCGTGGACCGAAGTCTCGCCCCAGCAGAATAGGCCAATTCTTGAGGAGCGCTTCTTGGTAACAGTTCTGTTACTTTTTCGCAGGAACCACGCGCGGAGGTTGACGCGATTCCGTTTTTGACGTGCTGAGGGCCAGGAAAATATTCGCTTATTTCGTGCTGCCGCTGCTCTTACTCTTGAGCAGCAGCTCGGGAAATTCCTCAGGGAAGAGTCCGGAAGGGGAGACTGGAACGCTTGAGAAAATGATTGTCGGGTACGGCAAGGTCGAGCTCGATCTCGATTTGAACCGGCTTAATGGGAGCGACTCCGAGGGAAAAGAAGCAACGCTGGACACATTGCGATTCCACGTCGGACCAAATTCGTTTTTTACGGCTCTTGTCTTTAACAATATTTTTCGCGGTCCCGAACAGGGCTCGATAGGCCTCGTAGGAGAAAACACCGTAAGACTACCCGGGCAGTTGCAGGCGAGTATGAACCGGCTCGTCATCGAAAAACAGCCGTCGGAGGTCGCGTTCGATCTCGCGGTGCGGGACGGGAAAACGGGTTTTGTTTACTTCAACGTCGAAGGAAACATCTATGAATACGATGCGGGGACGCGTTTCCTCACAGTCAAGGATGGCAGGCTGCTGATTTCCGAAGAGTTCGCCAGGAGCCTTGGACGACCCGCGGAAGCCGGAACAATCGCGGGCAGAATTTCGATCGCGACGACCATGTATCCAATCGAAACCACGACCGTCGCGAATGGCGCGGTGCAATCGACCGTGCTGCCGCCCTTGCCGCGTGGCGGCGGCCAGGAGGTTCCCAATTCCGTGCCGGGACCTGACGTCATCGTTGGGGATCTTTCTTCCATGCAACAATTTGGCAGTAACGCCACTCAGGTGGGCGTGGCTATCGGAACGACCTCGTGCAACAACGGCACCGTCGCGCTGAATTGGAATGCGATGCCCAGCACCGATCATCCAGTCATTCCGCAAAACCTCTATCGTATGAGCGGAGGCGCAACCAACGACGAGCGTTTCGAGCAAATTGGCCAATCGTGGCTTAAGCATGCCTTCGCCGCCGTGAACGGTAATGCCTGCGGTTTTGGCTGTTCTTCCGGCGGGAGTGGCCTTAGGCCGGGATGTTCCGATCCGTACGGCGCAAGCTTGAATGCGAGCCAGAGCGGCCTGGGTTCTCGCGCCTGGGTCAATCCTTTCACCGGTATCTTCCCCTCTACAGCCAGCGATCACACCGGACACAACGACTCGAGCTCGGCGCCAACCCATCGCGCTCTGGTCAACATGAATGACCTGAACACCACCATGAACCCGGGCGCGGCCTATTTTGCCGAAGCGCAATACGTCACCCCGCATGAGTACTCCTGGTGCCAGAGTCATCCCGGGGAGTGCAACATGTATAACAATGTCTCCTACCGCCAATTCACGGTGAGCGGCACGACAAGTTTCACTTTTGTGGCCGCCGCGTCGACGGTGCGAATGGCTCCCGCCATCAATGCCTGGCCTGGAGCGACCATCAATACCATCGAACCTGAGCCGGGGGTGGATGGCCGCGCCTTCGTCGCTTCCAAGGTGACGAATCCATCGGCCGGCGTCTGGCATTATGAATATGCCCTCTACAACCAGAACCTCGATCGCGGGATCCAGTCCTTCAGCGTGCCATTGGGATGTGATATTACGCTGACCAACCTGGGGTTTCATGCCCCGCTCAATCATCCTGGAATTGCTAACGACGGGACGCAGGGAAGTGCGGGCTATAGCAATGCGCCCTGGACGTCTAATCAAACAGTTAGCGGCCTGAGTTGGAGCACGGAGACCTTTGCGCAAAACCAGAACGCCAACGCCATTCGCTGGGGGACTTTGTATAATTTCCGCTTCGATTCCGACAAGCCGCCTTTGCCGACGAATGCCACGATCGGCTATTTCAAGAATGGAGCGCCCAGCAGCGTTGCGATCCTGGCCCCGAACGCGTGTGACGCACCGACACCCAGCCCAACGCCGCCCGTGACCCCAACACCGACGCCGAGTCCAAGCGGGACTCCTTGCGGCACGGTTATCTACTCAAACCCGGCGACCATTAACATCCCCGATATCGGAGCGGCCTCGCCCTATCCATCAACCATCTTCGTTTCTTCAGGGAGTATCATCTCGAAAGTAACGGTTAAGCTAAAGAACTTAAGCCACACCTTCCCGAGCGACATCGATGTGCTCTTGGTAGGCCCGGGCGGCCAGAACGCCATCCTCATGTCGGATGTTGGCGGATCCAATCAAGTCGCGGGTGTAACGATTACGCTGGACGACGCCGCGGCCACTAACATGGTGGGAGCATTAACCACTGGCATATTCAAGCCGACTAACTTCGTGGGAGGGGCTCCTGAGCCCGATACCTGGCCCGCACCCGCGCCAGCGCCTTCTGGCGGCTCGCCGCTCTCGGTGTTTGTTGGAACCAACTCGGCCGGAACGTGGTCGCTGTATGCCGTAGACGATACTGGGAGTGACCTGGGCAGCATCGAAGGATGGGAGTTGGCCGTCACCACCAACGGCAGTTGCGGAACGCCAACCCCCACGCCTACAGCGACTCCAACCCCGCCCGCAACTCCGACGCCGAACCCGACGGCGACGCCTGGTCCGTCGCCATCTCCTTCAGCATCGCCATCTCCCTCGGCATCGCCATCGGCATCCCCGTCTCCGTCGGCATCGCCTTCGCCATCTCCCTCGGCCTCCCCTTCGCCATCCCCATCAGCGTCGCCATCTCCGTCAGCGTCGCCTTCGCCATCCCCGTCTGCATCCCCGTCCCCTTCGGCCTCACCATCCCCATCAGCGTCCCCAAGTCCGGCGCCGCCGACGGAGCTGGGTAACATCGCCACCCGAATTTCGGTCGGAACTGGCGATAACGCGCTTATTGGCGGATTCATCATCACGGGAAGCGCCCCCAAGAAAGTAGTCATTCGCGCCATCGGACCGTCGATCGGAATACCGGGTCAGCTGGCTAACCCGACGCTCGAAT
>JBAPMH010000581.1:0-11681 GCA_049278515.1 Chthoniobacterales bacterium | reverse complement strand
TGCGCCGGGGGAGGATCGGGCTGACCCACGAACTCGGGAGGTTCCAGTCTAGAACGATCTTCTCCCTCGGCGGCTTACTTTGATGAACAGTCCCCGTGGCCGCCCATCAAAAACGAAGATACAAGTCTTAGAATCTCGGCAAACTTGCTCGACTAGATGCCGAAGTTTACAACAGAATCAGCAAATGCCTCGCAAAGCGCGAGTCGAGTCCCCCAGAGTGGTTTCACATTAGATGCGATGAATTCTGCCGAGATTCTAAGACGGACGCCTTATTTCCCGCGATTACGAAAATACAGGATTACAATCATCGGACTTGTATTTCTTCTTATGGCGATTGGTCTGTTTGTCGCCGACCGCACCGGGCTTTACGAATTATCAAATGGCCTTCCGGTGTGGGGCCTGGTGCTGTTTGCGCTAATCTGCATCATTATTGATGCCATGAAGCGCCATTTATTTGTCGGCGTCGGCGCGGCGATTTTACTCGCTCTCGTGACCGGTCTTGCGATTGGAGCGCTAGTTACAGAACCCAAGGAACGGCCACCTCGTTCCTTTGACCGTAGGGAATACTGCCTCCTCACCTGGGAAGGGCGGTCCGCCAATGTCTGCTTCAAGCTCGTGCATAATTTTGAGGCCAGCCGCGCAATTCACAGTTGGACTAGCAAGTGGGGAGCGACGTGTGGCGTTTCTGAACTAAAACAGGCGTTGTGCTCGCTGCCTGAAGGCAGTTACGTTTTTTGGTACACTTGGCCATCCAAATTCGATTATCCGCAAAGCCTGGATACGGACGAATTAATTGCAGTGGCCAAAGGCAAAGGCGTCAATCTGCAACTAACTCCTGCCATGCAATGAAGCCTTCCATCAAGTGAGAATAATCACCAAGCGAAACTGGGTTTCGTTAGTCTTGATCGTGTTGCTGAGCATTGGCTTTATCTTTGTTTATGGCGATCTGATGCAGGGCGTCAGACGCAGCGTAGACACGTGGAGCGCTTCTAATAGGATTTCGCGCGCGCTAGACAGCGCAAGGTCGGTGGCCTTAGTCGAATTTGATGACAGCGGCGATAGAATCCGAGTTACAGCAGGACCTAAAGAAGTAGCAGAATTGAGACGGGCGACAAATCGTTGGTTAGTGCCCTCTCAGAATGAAGGGGCGTTGTGTTTTGACCCTCATCACCGTGTCGACGTGGTAAGGGCCGACGGGTCGGAATTCCATTTCATAATTTGCTTTGCATGTCGAAATTTCCAGTTCGATCCGGCCCCGGGGGTTATTACGGGTCTTCCCAATCCGTGGAGGAAATCTCTGACGGCTCTTTTCAAATCCAAAGGAATGAAGCCCTGGAATTCCGACGATCCAAGCAGCGAATCTAAATCGCCGCCGTGAGTCCCACTAGTTAGTCACGCCAAGGTCCACGGGGTTTGATCTCTGCGTACGCAGAATTCGGACATGAAAGCGACAACCCGCTAATCATGCCACGCCGGCAAAGCCTTCGTGTGAGCAGGCAAGGCTAATGATCGCTAACCGTCGACGGCTGGATAAACCGAATCCAGCGTTTGAACCGGATCAAGCCATCGCAGGTCAGCGATGCGTCGCCCGGCAATCGCTTCCACGCGCGCTGCCATCTCGAGAACCGTCAGGGCCCTGCCCGTTTCGCGTTCGATTGAAGTCATTGTCACGTTGGAGATGCCGCACGGCACTATCTGTTCGAAGGGAGAGAGATCCCCGCAAACATTCAACGCGAAGCCGTGCATGGTGATCCAATGCCGAACACCGACGCCGATCGAGGCAATTTTGCGGTCCGCGACCCAGACACCGGTCAGGCCGTTGCGCGTCGACGCCGCGATGCCGGTTTCGCCGAGCGTTTCCACGAGCAGGTCTTCCAGCCAGCGTAGATACCGGTGCAGATCCTGGCCGCAACGTCGCAAATCGATGATCGGATAACCGACGAGCTGCCCCGGGCCGTGATACGTGGCCTGGCCGCCGCGGTTGATCGGGAACAGCGGATGCGGAAGATGGCCGGCGCCGCGAAGACTGGATTGATCGGGCGTGCGGCCAATCGTGTAAACAGGCTCGTGTTCCAACAACAGCAGTTCGTCGTCCAGTGAAGCGTCCGCGCGCTTCTCGCTGACCAGCTGTTCCTGCAAGGAAAGAGCATCGGCAAACGAAAGGCGGCCGAGCCAGCGAGCTTTCATATTTGCGCTCCGCCCGGGATTCCCAATCGCACCGCCTCCTGCGCGCGAAGATGGGCCAATCCGATGGCCAGGGCATCGGCTTCGTCCGGTCCTGGCGTTTCAGTTAATCCGAGCAAAGCCCGGATCATGAACGCCATCTGGTTCTTGTCCGCATTGCCGCGTCCGACGGTCGCCTGCTTGATTCGCTTCGGAGCATATTCAAACACAGGGAGGCCTCGTTCGGCGGCCGCCAGAATAGCCGCGCCGCGAGCGGCCCCGAGGAGGATCGCGGTCTTGTAACTTTGCACATAGATGACCGCCTCCAGCGCACAGCAATCCGGCTCGTGGGCATGAATTAATTCCGCCAGCCGATCGCGAATCGCCACCAGGCAGGAAGAGGAGCGAAGCGTGTTTCGGTTCTGGATGACTCCAAAGTAAAGCACGCGCGGTTTGCCCCCGTTGGCATCGATAACGGCGACGCCGGTATTACGGAGCGAAGCATCGATGGAAAGAACGCGCATCGAATCAGGGCGCGGCCAGGCCAAGCAGGAGAAAAACCAGCCCAGCCAGACCGAAGACGAGGCTGACATACCAAAATCGCCTTTTTTTCGTCAGGGCGGAGATGGCGGCAATCGCGATCGCAATTTGGAACATCGTGACCCCGCGGGCGAAGGTCTCATGCTTGTGGAAGTTCGATTTCGCTTCGGCTTGCTTCTGCTCGGCCTCGCGTTTGATTTCGACCTGCTCTTCCTGGTATTGCACCGCCTTCTCCTTGTCTTTCTCGGTGGCCGCTTCGGTCATGGTCACCTTGGCATCCAAAACCGACGCCTTGATGCTCTTGGCCTGGTAGTAGTTCCATTGGTTCGACGCCTCGATCTGGCTCATCATCGCTTCATTGGCGTGCTTGCCCGAGAGCAGGCCGGTGATCGCGGCCAAGACCGCGAGGATGGCGGTGCTCAGCGCCACCCAGGAAATCCAGGGCGCCCCACCATGCTCGGCATGGTGATGGATGTGCTCATGCAAATGCTCGAGCGGCACTTCCGCTTCTTCCATGGCGTAGATTAGGGTCCGCCTTTCGCCATTCAACAAGGAACATTAGCGCCAAACCTGCCGTCATTCCGAGCCGAGTGAGGCGGAGCCGAACGCAGTCGAGGAACCCCGTGGCTTCTCGCGAGCGACGGTCGAGCGTGCGCAACGGGGTCCTTCGACTCCGCTTCGCTGCGCTCAGGATGACGAAGCGGGCCCCAAAGGGCATTCCCCCCTCGTGGAACGCCATTTCATTCTTCCCTGGCCCAGGGCGGCCGAATAGCATCGGCGCCTCTTGCAAGAGCTGTGCGAATGACCGTCTCCATGTCAGCGCCGTAAAGGACGCACCTATATGCTTAACTTCTTGTGGCCCTTAATTCGCCCCTTTGCCTGGCTGGCACGGTGGCTTCGGAAAATTTTCCGCACCGCTTTCGGGCAACTTTCCTATAACCCCCCGCGCTGGCTCCAGCTCGGCTTTGCCCGGGCCGTTCTCTTTCGCCGCGGACATCCGATCCTGGCCGCGATCTATGTGCTTCTTGCCTTTCTTCTCGTCAGCGGATCGATCTGGTCCTGGCGCTGGTACCAGCGCCAGCCAAAACCGCACACGGTGTCCGCCGTAGTCGCGGCCATTCCCGTCACGCCTCTGCAAAAGGAGCTGAAATTTCCGCCGTTGACCGTCGAATTTAGCGAGTCGGCGGCACGGCTGGAGGACCTGAAGAACCCTACGCTCCAGCATGTGCGGCTCGATCCGCCGGTGGCCGGGGCTTGGAAGTGGATCAACGACCGCAAACTCTCCTTCGCCCCGGCGGAGGACTGGCCGGCGGATAAGAAGTTCCGCATTGTCTTCGATCGCGACTTTTTCCCGTCCCATGTCCGGATGGAAAAACTGGAATACGACGCTGCCACGCCGCCGTTCCGGGCGGAGCTAAACAGCGTCACGCTCTCCGAAGACGCGAATGAGCCTGGAGTGCAACGCGTCCGGGCGACGATCGAGCTCACTCACCCGGTCGATCCGGGCGAGATCGAGAAATCTCTTACGCTTAATATGCAGGGCGGCGCGAATGTCTTTCCGCCTAACGACCCTGCGCCGCATTTCACGATCACCTTCGGCGAACATAATAGGAAGGCGTTCCTCCGGAGCTCGCCCATTACGCTGCCGGGCGACGAGGACTGGATGAAGCTGGTGCTGGCAGACGGACTCCGCACGACCCAGGGAGGCGCGAAACTTCAGAATCCCGTCGAAGGAAAAACCCAGATCCCGTCCAAAGCGACGGCGTTCCAGATCAAGGCAATCGACACCAGCATCGTTCGCAACAAGGAAGGCGAGCCCGAACAAATCCTGAACATTGAGACGAGCAGCGACATTGCGACCACGGATTTGGCGAAGGCGCTTCACGTTTACGTGTTGCCGAAGCGAGAAGTGACGAAACCTGATTCCTCAGAAGATTCGACCCAGGAAAACGCCACCGAAGAGAATACCACGGACTCCAGCAACGAAACCGCCAACAGGTCGAGCGAGGAAGAGAGCACCAGCGACGAAAGCGAAAATACCAGCGCCGACAATTCGCCGGAGGCAAAGTGGGCAAACGCGGACGAAATTACGGAGGAAATTCTGGCGCAGGCGACGGTCGTGAAGCTGACTCCGATTCCGACGGAGAAGGAGTTTGCCCGCGATCACCACTTCAAGTTCCGGATCGAAAGCGACGGACAACTTTACGTTCGCGTCGACAAAGGATTGAAGGCGCGCAGCGGTTATGAGCTGGCGGATAATCACGCCAATGTCGTCGCACCGGCCGAGCTTCCGCAGGAAATCGAGATCCAGGGCGACGGCGGCCTGCTCGCGCTCGGCGGCGAACGGAAATTGTCGATCCGCTCGCGCGGGGTGCCGGTGATCAAGTTCGAGATCGACCGCGTTCTTTCGACGGAAATCAACCACCTGGTCAGCCAGACGGAGGGCGAATTCCAGGCGCCTGAATTCAAGAACGCTTCCTTCGACCAGGACAACATCTCGCGGATCGCGCGCGAGGACCAGGCGATCACCCTCCAGAACAAGTGGAAGGCGAATTACTCGGCGCTCGATTTCGGCCGTTACCTGCAAAAGCCGGCGGACGGCGGCAGTGAGCGCGGCCTTTTCTTCGTGACTGCGCGCGGCTGGGATCCGGTGGCGAAGAAGTTCATCAAGGGCGTGAAGACCACGCGGTTCATCCTGGTGACCGACCTCGGCCTGCTGGTGAAAAAGAACGCCGACAAGACCAGCGACATTTTCGTTGTCTCCACCAAGACCGGCCAGCCGCTCGCCGGGGTCACAGTCGAGATCCTCGGCCGAAATGGACTCGCGGTTCAAAGCGCGACCACGTCGCCGGACGGCCGGGCCACGTTCGCTTCGGTCGACAGCAACGAGCACGAACGGAAAGCCGTCGTGTATGTCGCGCGGCTCGGCGACGACATCAGTTTCATTCCCTACTCGCGCGATGACCGGATGCTGAACTTTTCGCGGTTCGACATCGACGGCGTGAATACCGTCCTGGCGGAAGACCTCGACGCCTTCGTCTTCACCGAACGCGGCGTTTATCGGCCCGGCGACGAAATGCACATCGCCCTCGTGGTGAAACAGCGCAACTGGCTGGGCAAGCTCGCCGGGTTGCCGATCGAGACAGAAGTCATCGACGCGCGCGCCCTGGTGGTGCAGACGAAAAAAATGGCGTTGCCCGCGAGCGGCTTCGCGGAAGTCACCTACCAGTCGGCCTACGAATCCTCCACGGGCGAATACTCCATCAACATTTACCTGGTGAAGAACAACAAGCGCTCGACGCTGCTCGGCTCCACCACGGTGAACGTGAAGGAATTTCTCCCCGACCGGATGAAGATCGAGACGCGGCTCTCGAAAACGTCACCGAAGGGCTGGGTCGATCCGCACAACATGAAAGCGGCCATCACGCTGGCGAATCTCTATGGCACACCGGCGAGCGATCGCCGGATCAAGAGCAAGGTCGAGCTTTCGCCAGCCGCTTTCTCGTTCAGCGATTTCAAGGACTACAGCTTTTTTGATCCGCTCCTGGACGAGAACAAGGTGCGGCAACCCAATACCGTCGAGCTCGGCGAACAGATCACCGACGCCGAGGGCAAGACCGAACTCGATTTGCAGCTCGATCAGTTCGCGGATGCGGTTTATTCGATGCGTTTCTTTGCCGAAGCGTTCGAGGGCGAAGGCGGGCGCAGCATTACCGGCCAGGCAGCGGCGCTTGTTTCGTCGTTGCCCTACGTGGTCGGCTACAAGAGCGACGGCGACTTGAAATACATTAACGCCAGCACACCGCGCGCGGTTGACCTGATCGCGGTCGATCCGCAACTCAACAAGATTGCGCTCGAGAACCTCACCCTGAGCGTGATCGCGCAGGAATACGTTTCGGTCGTCACAAAGAAGGAGAACGGCAGTTACGGCTACGAGTCCGTTTTGAAAGAGCGCGTCGCAAAGACTGAGAAGATCGCGATCGCAGCGAACGGTCTCCGTTACCAGCTTCCGACCGAGGAGCCGGGCGATTACGTCGTCGAGTTGCACGACAAGGACAATCACAAGGTGAGCCGGGTCCGGTTCTCCGTCGTTGGCCGCGGCCCGGCGAAGCGTGCGCTCGACAAGAATTCCGAGCTCCAGGTCAAACTCTCGAAGCCCCAATACAACACCGGCGAAGAGATCGAGATCAGCATCACAGCGCCCTATGCCGGCAACGGCCTGATCACCATCGAACGCGACAAGGTCTACGCGCAGGTGTGGTTCAAGACGGATGCGAGCAGCAGCGTCCAGCGGATCAGAGTGCCGGACGGCTTCGAAGGCAGCGGCTACATCAACGTCGCCTTGATTCGCGCCCTGGATTCGAAGGAAATCTTCACCAGCCCGCTTAGCTATGGTGTCGTGCCCTTTACCGCGAACATCGAGCGGCGCCGGCTGAAAATGGAGTTGGACACTCCGGCGATCACGAAGCCGGGAGAGCCGCTCCACATCAAATACAAAACCGACCGGCCCTCGAAAATCGTCGTCTTCGCCGTCGACCAGGGCATCCTTCAGGTGTCCGACTACAAATTGCCGGATCCGCTCGGCTTTTTCTTCCGCAAATGCGCTCTCGGCGTTGAGACCGCGCAGATCGTCGATTTGATCATGCCTGAGTTTTCCATCCTGCGCTCGCTCTCGGCATTCGGCGGCGACGGCGATAATCCGAAGCAGCTCAATCCGTTCAAACGCGTCACCGAAAAGCCGGTCGTGTTCTGGTCGGGAATCATCGATGCCGACGCGACGCAACGAGAAGTGGTTTACAACGTCCCCGACTATTTCTCCGGGACGCTGACCGTCATGGCGGTTGCAGTAGCCGATGACGCGACCGCCGCTGCAGAGAAAAACCCGCTCGTCCGTGGTCCGTTTGTCATTACGCCAAGCGTGCCCGTCCTGGCGGCGCCAGGGGATGAGTTCGAAGTCGGAGTGACCGTCGCGAATAACGTCGAAGGCTCAGGGCCGAACGCCGATGTCCAGATTCGCGCCGAAAGCTCCGAGCATTTGCAAATCGCGAAGACACCGTCGCAGACCCTGAAGATCGCGGAGGGGCACGAGCAAACCACCACGTTCTCCGTGAAGGCGAACGACAAGCTCGGCTCAGGCACGATCACTTTTGTCGCGAGCACCGGCGGGAAAGAAACAAAGCTTCGTTCCACGATCAGCGTCCGTCCGCCCGCGACCTATCTGACGCAGGTGCGAAGCAGCAACTTCACGAAGAACAGCGTCGACGTCCCAGTCACGCGCGAGATGTATCCGGAGTTCCGGAAGCTCAGCGCCGTGGTCTCCGCCTTGCCGCTCGGCCTTGCTCACGGGCTCGATGCCTACCTGAAGGAGTATCCGCACGGTTGCAGCGAACAGATCACAAGCGCAGCCTTTAGCCGCCTCGTTCTCGCGGATGAAGCCGATTTCGGTTTGTCGAAACCGGAGGTCGCGGCGCAACTCGAAAAAGTTTTTGCGGTCCTGCGCCGTCGGCAAAATGACCGGGGCAACTTTGGCTACTGGGGACCGAACGACGGAGCCGACATCAGTTTCATGTCTGCTTACGCAATGCATTTTCTGATCGAGGCGAAGGCGGCCGGGTTCGCCCCGCCGGCAGAGATGCTGGCAAGCGGATTGCGGAATTTGCAGGCGATGGTCGCGAAAGAACCGCAAGACCTCGATGACGCTCGCCGGATTGCTTACGCCATTTACCTGTTGAGCCGCGAAGGGATCGTCACGACCAACTACATCATCAACCTGCGCGATTACCTCGACAAGAACCACGCGAACGAATGGAAGAACGACATGACGGGCGTTTACCTGGCGGGCGCCCTGCACATTCTGAAGAAGGAAGATGAAGCGGCGAAGCTGATCTCGGCCTACCGCATCGGCCAGCTCGACAAGGGACGGATCAACGACTTCTACCAGCCGCTCGGCGCCGATTCCCAATATGTCGCCGTGCTCGCCCGGGAATTCCCGGACCGGCTGAAGAGGCTTTCCGCGGCTGAGTTTGAGAAAGTGTTGAAGCCGATCGGCGACGGAACTTTCAACACCCTTTCGGCTGCCTACGCGGTGCTGGCGTTGAAATCCTACGCCCGCGTTGTCGCGCAACATCCGCCCGAGCTCACCATCGCGGAGCTCGACAAGGCGAAGAAGGAGAAGGTCCTCGCGACCGGCCCGAAATTATTGCAACGTGCGAATTTCTCGGGCGACACCGCCGCACTTCGTTTCCGCACCCCGAAGGCGCTGAATCCGCCGGGAGCCTACTACCAGGTGGTCGAAGCGGGATTCGACCGGAAGCTTGCCACCAAACCGCTTACCGACGGAATCGAAGTTTACCGTGAGCTGCTCGACAAATCGAACAAGCCGGTGACGACGACGCAATTGGGAGAGGTCATCACTGTCCGCCTCCACATCCGGAGCGTGCGGCCAGACATGATCACGAACGTTGCCCTCGTCGATCTGCTGCCCGGTGGATTCGAAGTTGTCAGCTCCTCGTTGACGCCGGGGGTCTCGCCGATCAAGGGCGTCGATTACGTCGAAGTTCGGGAAGATCGCGCGATTTTTTACGCCTCGGTTCCGACCGAGACGCTCGAGATCACCTACCAGATCAAGTCGTGCAATCGCGGGACTTTCGTCGTCCCGCCGGTCTTCGCTGAGTCGATGTATGACCGCAACCTGAAGGGACGCGGCCTGGGCGGCAAAATCACGGTCACGAAGTAATTGCGGATCCCGGATATCGGAGAGTGAAGAGATCCACAATTTCAACGCGGCTGCGCAAGCTTCTTCCTTTCCGGTTTCCGAAATCCGAAATCCGAAATCGATGGATTCGTCGTGCCGTTTTCGCCGGACTCATTGTCGCCGCCATCTGGCTCGCGCTGCCAAAGCCGCCGCTGCTCCAGGGAATCGATTTCTCGACGCGGGTGCGCGCCCGCAACGGCGAGGTGCTCCGAGTCACCCTCACAGCCGATCAGAAATATCGCGTCTGGACACCGCTGAAGGAAATTTCTCCGGCTCTGGTCGACGCGACCCTCAAATACGAGGACAAATATTACGGGAAGCATCCGGGAGTAAATCCGGTCTCACTGCTGCGGGCGACGTGGAATCTGGCGGTCTCGCGCGGATCACACGGCGGCGCGTCGACGATTACGATGCAATTAGCGCGGCTCCGTTACCACCTGCGCACCCGGAC
The DNA here is from genome assembly GCA_049278515.1 of Chthoniobacterales bacterium. Taxonomy (GTDB): domain Bacteria; phylum Verrucomicrobiota; class Verrucomicrobiia; order Chthoniobacterales; family UBA10450; genus AV80. Next base: position 1,773 of record JBAPMH010000581.1, on the reverse strand, counting down.
GTTTGCGGGAAAGCTGCGCCAGATTGTTTACGCGCTGGAGTTGGAGCGGCATTACTCGAAGGCGCAAATCCTCGAAGCGTATCTCAACCTCGCGCCCTACGGCCGGAACATTGAAGGCGTCGGGGCGGCGAGCGAGATCTACTTTTCGAAAAGCGCGGCGCGAGTGACCGAAGCGGAAGCGATAGCGTTGAGTGTGATTCCGCAGAGTCCGACGCGCCGGGCGTTGATTGCCGGTGTTGAGAACGAGCGGGTGACGAATGCCCAGCAACGGTGGTATTCGCGCTCGGTCACAAAGGAAGCGCCGAGTCTGACGTTCCGGGCCGAGGCGCAAACCCGCCGATCGTTGATCGCCCCGCACTTTGTCCAGCAAGCTCTCGAATCCAAAAGCGCCGGCGCGAACATTGAGACAACGCTCGATCTCTCGCTCCAGCAGACGCTCGAGAAGCGGGTCAACGACTACATCGCGCAGAACCGCGACCGCGGGATCGTGAATGCTTCCGCGTTGCTGATCGATTTCAACACGATGGAGGTCCTGGCCCAGCTTGGTTCTTCGGACTTTTCGAACGTCGATATCAAAGGGCAGGTCGATGGGACCCGTCGGCCTCGCTCCCCGGGCTCAACCTTGAAGCCGTTTGTCTACGCGCTCGCGCTGGACCAGGGAAAAATTCATCCGCTCACGCTGTTGAAAGACGCGCCGCACACTTTCGGCGATTACAACCCGGAAAATTTTGATCGCGAATTTCTCGGTCCGATTCGCGCGTCAGACGCGCTTGCCCGGAGCCGGAACGTCCCCGCGGTGACGCTGGCCTCCGAATTGTCGCATCCGACCTTTTACGAATTCCTTCGCGACGCCGAAGTGCCCCTGCCGAAGCCCGCTTCCTACTATGGCCTAGCCCTGCCGCTCGGCGGCGCGGAAGTCACGATGCAGGACCTGGTCCGCCTTTATGCCGCGCTTGCCAATGGCGGCAAGCTTCAGCCGTTACGCCGATTCCGGAACGAGCCGCCGGCGAAACCGAACCTGCGCCTGTTCACTCCCGAAGCGGCGTTCCTGACTCTCGACATGCTTGGTCAAATTCCGCGGCCCGGCCTGACGAGTGCGGAATCCGCCCGATCTGCCCCCGTTTTTTGGAAAACCGGCACGTCCCACGGATTCCGGGATGCCTGGTCCGTGGCCGTCTTCGATCATTACGTCCTCGCGGTCTGGATCGGTAACTTCGATGGGAAACGGAACGCTGCCTTCATCGGCCGGACTGCTGCAGCGCCTTTGCTCTTCCAGATGATCGACGGCTTGCGCGCCTTGCACCCGTCGCACTCAGCGCCGCACGAACCGGCCCCCGAGCTGAACCTCAAGCGGGTGGAGTTCTGCGCCGTCTCCGGTCAGTTGCCGACGGCTTCCTGCCCGCATCGGACTGAGAGCTGGTTCATTCCGGGGATCTCGCCCATCGCCACCTGCGATGTGCATCGCGAGATTCTGGTCGATGCGAGCAGCGGTTTGCGCGTCGCTCAGGATGACGGGGTCCAGACGGTAAAGCGCGAGGTCTATGAATTCTGGCCTTCAGATTTGTTGGCGCTGTTCGAGCGCGCCGGCGTCCCGCGAAAATTGCCGCCACCCTTCTCCCCCACAATCGACAACGAGTTGCTTTCCCGCGGCGGACATCCGCCGAAAATCAATTTGCCTGGGACGGAAATGACAGTCTCTCGCGCGCCGGCCGATAGCCCTGGGATTCCCCTTCGGGCGGAAACCGAGTCCGGGGTCCGCAAACTCTACTGGTT
>JBAPMH010000580.1:0-1524 GCA_049278515.1 Chthoniobacterales bacterium | reverse complement strand
CCCGTGACCGTCGTCGACTCCGGCCTCGACCTGACGCACCCGGAGTTCGCATCGCGTCCGAACACGAGCGCGCTCAACAAGCAGACCATCGACGAGATCGACGAGGACCACGGCACCGAGGTCAGCTCGGTGATCGGCGCGCCCAACAACGGTGTCGGGGTCGTCGGCGTGTACCCCGACGCGGTGCTCCGCATGTGGGATGCGAGCCCGTTCGGCTTCCTCAGCGAGGGCTCGGCAATCCAGGGCATCTACGAGGCGGCCAAGCTCGGGCCGGGTGTCATCAACCTGAGCTTCGGCGGCGAGGACGACGATCCGCTCCTCGACGATGCGATTCGGTTCGCGTTCCGCGAAGGCTCGCTCATCGTCGCTGCTGCCGGCAACGACGGCTCGATGGGCAGCCCGCCGAACTATCCCGCCTTCTACCCGCACGTGCTGACGGTCGCCGCGACGAACGAGGACAACCGCGTCGCCGCCTTCTCGTCGATCTCGCCGACGGTCGACCTCGCCGCTCCCGGCGTGAACATTCCGGTGGCAGAGCCGATGTCGCAGGAGCCCGGCGGCTACATCTCTGCGAGCGGCACGAGCTTTGCATCGCCGCTCGTCGCCGGCGCTGCGGCCTGGGTGTGGACCGTGCGCCCCGATCTCGACAACACCCAGCTCTTCGAGCTGATGCGCCGCTCCGCGACCGACATCGCCGCGCCGGGCTTCGACAGCGCATCGGGCTACGGACTGCTCAACATCCCGAGGGCGCTGGGGTTCAGACCCCCGAGGCAAGATCCGCAGGAGCCGAACGAGCAGCCGCGTGAGATCGAGGCACACGGGTTGTTCCCGAGTGGCGTGGCGCCGCTGACGACACCGGCCCATCCAGCCGGGTCGATCAGCGCCCGGGTCGACCATGCCGAGGATCCGCTCGACCTGTATCGCATCTGGGCGCCGGCGAAGCAGACTTTGCGCGCGCGCGTCGCGGGCTCGGTGAGGGTGCGGCTCCTCGAGCGTGCGAACCGAGTGCATGCCCTGGCAATCGGGAAGAACGGGGTCGCCGTGTATCGCAACCCCGGCGCAGGCCGGTACGTCTACGTCGAGGTGCTTCCGGCGGCGCGGCTCGCGGAATACCAGCTGCGCATCACGGCCGCTCGCACGTAACGCCGGTCCACTCGGCCCAGGCGATGCCTGGCTTTCGGACTCGCACGCGCACCTTCTGGATCGGCAGCGCTTCGATGAGGGCGTCGGCGGCTGTTGCGGCGAGGGTCTCGACCAACCGATAGCTCTCGGCGTCGTTGACGGTGCGGACGATGTCGCGGACTTGCCGGTAGTCGACCGTCGCCTCGATCGTGTCCTCCTTTGGCTCAGCGATCTCGAGCGTGACGTCGAAGAGGAAGCTCTGACCGTCGCGCCGCTCGTCGTCGTTCACGCCGTGGCGACCGTGGAGCTCGAGCCCGTGCACCTCGACGATCATCCGGAGACCACCGCGGCTGCGACCTTGAGCGCCTCCACGTGCTCGCGCACGTCGTGGGCGCGGAGGAT
>JBAPMH010000579.1:0-5673 GCA_049278515.1 Chthoniobacterales bacterium | reverse complement strand
CTCTTCCTCCAGCGGCGGATCGCAGAAACAAGTCTCCACCCAGGTCGCGATTCCGGCAGGATCGATCCGGGCTTGTTGCATGTCGTGCTGGTATTCGTCGCCCGCAATCGAGCCTCGGCCGAGAGTTTGCTCCTCGATTGCGCGAAGAAGCCGCTCCTTCTGGCCGGATTTTAGGCGGGCTTTGACGAGATAACGCATGGAACAAAGTTAGCGCGCGACCAGCCCTTGTCATCCCGAGCGAAGTCGAGGGACCCCGTTGCCTGTCGTTCGACTTTCGACGGGATCCTGTCGCTCGACTTTCAGCGGAGTCCCTCGACTCCGCTGCGCTTCGTTCGGGATGACGAACGCTTTTTGAACGTGCGCCTGCGGTCATGCTCTTGATCCTGATCGTGCTCATGATCTTTCGGAAGCGCATAGCCCGAAATTTCCCGCTTTCACAGCGCTACCCGGAATCTAGACTCGCAGCGGAAATGGAATCGTTCCGCCTTTTCAAAGAGCTCACGCGAGAGCAGCGCAAGACATTCCTCGCCTGTTTTCTCGGCTGGGCGCTCGACGCGCTCGACTTCTTTCTCGTCACTTTCGTTCTGGGCCAAATCTCCCAGGATTTTGGCCGGAGTATTTCTGAAGTCGCCTTCTCGATTACGCTCACCCTGATGATGCGCCCGCTGGGCGCTCTCATTTTTGGCTGGTTAGGCGACAAGTTCGGGCGGCGGATCCCGCTCATGATCGATATCGTTTTTTATTCGGTCATGGAATTGGCGACCGCGTTCGCTCCGAATTTCACTGTGTTTCTCATCCTGCGCGCGCTCTTCGGGATTGGAATGGGCGGAGAATGGGGCCTGGGAGCATCGCTGGCCATGGAATCCCTGCCGACGAAGGCGCGCGGATTGTTCTCCGGGATTCTGCAGCAGGGTTATGCCGTCGGTTATCTTCTGGCGGCCCTTGTTTACTGGATCGTGTTTCCCCTGTTCGGCTGGCGGGGGTTGTTTGTCGCCGGGGCGCTGCCGGCGTTCCTGGTGATCTACATCCGCGCCCACGTCCCGGAATCGCCCGTCTGGCAAAAGCATCGCGAAACGCGGCAACCTAGGCAGCCATTCTCCTTGCTCATCCGGCAACACGGCGCGCTTTTTCTTTATGCCGCGCTGCTCATGACCGCGTTCAATTACATGTCGCACGGCACCCAGGATCTTTACCCGACCTATCTCGAGAAACAGCGCGGTTTCGGCGTCAGCGCCAAGTCCATCATCAGCATCGTTTACGCGACCGGCGCCATCTGCGGCGGCGCCATCGTGGGTTCTCTTTCGCAACACTGGGGTCGCCGTCGCGTGATCATCCTTTGCTCTATCGGCGGTATGCTCCTCATCCCGCTCTGGATTTTCGCGCCGAACACCGCGTTGCTCATGGCGGGAGGCTTCCTGATTCAATTCATGGTGCAGGGAGCCTGGGGGGTTGTTCCCGTCCATCTTAATGAGCTGTCGCCGCCGGCGTTTCGCGGGTTGTTTCCGGGACTTGCCTATCAAATGGGAAATTTCGCCGCGGCCTACGCCGCCCAACAACAGGCCTGGCTGGCGGAAAAATTTCGATTGCCGAACGGCGAGCCGAATTACGCGCTTACCATGGCGATGGTCCAATGTGTCGTGTTTCTTGCGGTTATTATTCTCGCGGCGGTGGGTCGTGAGAAACGCGGCATCGAATTTTGAGGGCAAAATTGTAGCGACGCCGCTCTGTCGGCGTAACCGGCGATGACAGGCAGCAAAGCGTCCTTAGGGCGACAGAGCGCCGTCGCTACAAAGAGAGGGTCAGGACGCTAATTCCCGTGTTCGGAGCTGGTAGCAGCTGCATCCGACGCCGTCTCCGGCGGGCGGTAGGTCCCCTTACCGTAACGTTGATCCACGATCGCCTCGGCAATCTTGTCGGCCAGGTCATCGCGGCGACTGGCGTTGCGCGCGGCGGCGCCTTCCTTGCGATTACTCAGGAAACCACATTCGACCAGGACAGCGGGATAGACCGCTTTTCGCAGGACGCGGAAGTTGGCCGTCTTAACTCCGCGATTCACTGCCCCGGGCAGGGACATCAAATGTTCCTGAATGTGGTAAGCGAGCGTTCGAGCAACCGGCGAATGATAGTAAGTTTCAAATCCCCGGATGCCGCGCCGGCCAGAATCATTGAAATGGATGCTGACAAAGATGGCGTTCTTCTGCCGGTTGGAGATTTCGGCTCGGTTGTCCAGTTCAACGAAGACATCGTCCGATCGAGTCATCACAACCCGGAACTGCGATTCGCGAAGCTTGGCGGCAAGGCGCGTGGCGACATCAAGCGTCGCGTTTTTCTCGGCGCCCCCGTAACGGCGAAAGGCCCCGTTATCCTTCCCGCCGTGGCCCGCATCGACAACCACGGTCGTAAAGCTGCGGGTGGTATCCTTGACGCGGATTTCGCGGGTGGTGCCGCAACTGGCGAGCAGGAGGCAGGCAGCCGACCCGAGCACGATGGAGAGGGATCGCATCATGCGACTCCATAGCTGAAAGGGAAGATAGCGCCACCGAATTCTAAGCCGAACGAACCAAAAACCGCTTGTTTTTTTCACGCGGCAAACTAAAGCCCCCTTACCTCACTTATGCTTACTCGATTTGCACTTTTCCCGCTGGTTTTTGCGCTCGGTTTATCGGCCTGCAAAAAGCCGGCAACCGCCGCAGACGCCAGCCCGGGCCCAAACCAATCCTCCGCCGCGACCTCCGCCACCCCGTCATCTAATTCGTCCGCCACCGCGACGCCCGCCACCGCGGTGGCCATCTCGAAGCCGGCGGTCGATCAAAATGCGCAGGTCGTTATTTTTGGTTACCATCGTTTCGTCAATAACGTGCGCCGGCCGGACACCGAAATCACACCGCAATTGTTCGAACAGCAAATGCAGGAGCTCAAGAACAAAGGGATCGCTGTGATCTCGATGCAGGACTTCCTGGCCTGGCGCCGTGGTGAGAAAGCGATCCCGGCCAAGAGCGCGATCATTACTTTCGATGATGGGTGGAAGTCGCAATACGAGGTCGCCTGGCCAATCCTGAAGAAGTTCAATTATCCGGTCACCCTTTTCATTTACACGGAAGGCATTCGGCCCGGGCATTTCAGCGGCGGCGAATCGATGAGCTGGGAAATGCTCGCCGAGATGCGTGACGCCGGCGCCGACATCCAGGGACACACGGCGACCCACTCGGATTTGCGGAAACCGTACGACAAGGTCGCGAAGAAAAAGCTGAGCCCGGAAGAATATGAGCAGTGGCTGGATAAGGAAATTGCCGGTTCGAAGCAACTGATTGAGCAGAAACTCGGGGTGAAGGTGAACTGCTTCGCCGTGCCCTACGGCTTTCACAACGATCACATTCGGGAGGTAGTCATCAAGGCCGGTTACGAGGCGGTCTTTACCGTTTATGGCCAGCCCATCACGATGCATACGCCGCTCAATTCTGTGGGGCGTTACCTGATGGAAAATAACAAGCCGAAGACATTCACCGACGCGGTGGCCGCGATCGCAACCACTGCGGTGGGGCCGTCAGTCTCGGAAGTGGCACCGTCCAATCTGCAGACCCAACCGGCGGATGGCGAGACGATCAAGAATCCGCTGCCCCTGATTAAGGCAAACATTTCCTCGCTCGGCGCCATCGACCCGGGAACGACTCCGGAAATGCGGGTCAGCGGCCTGGGGAAAGTGGATTCGAGTTTCGACCCGAAGACGTCGACCGTTGCCTACCAGGTAACGCAAAAGTTGCGGGACAAAACCTGCACCGTGATCGTGAGCGCCACCTCGGGGGGCAAGAAGGTCGAAACGCATTGGACGTTTAAGATCGATGATGGCGGAGCGTCCGCCGCGCCGCCGGCCCCGATTCCATCTGTCGCACCCTCCACGCCACCGCCCGCCGCTCCCCCCGCGGCAAAGCCAAAGAAAAAGAAAAAGTAAGCGGCGTAAGAAATTGAGGGTGGCGCAGCGCCTCGCGTGCGCGAACCAGAGTTAATCTTTCATGTTTTCACAGCTCGGCGACAAGCTTCAGGACATCTTTAAGGACCTTCGCGGTCACGGGACGATCAGCGAAACGAACATCAACGATGCGCTTCGGCAGGTGCGCCTCGCCTTGCTCGAAGCGGATGTCGATTTCCAAGTTGCGAAGAATTTCATCGGGCGCGTCCGGGAAAAGGCGCTCGGCGAAGAGGTTCTTCGCAGCGTCACGCCCGGTCAGCAGATCGTTAAGATTTTCCACGATGAGTTGACCGCCCTGCTCGGCAGTGACGCCGCCCCACTCAATCTCGAGAAGCCCGCCCGCATTCTCATGGTCGGCCTTAACGGTGCGGGAAAAACGACCTCTTCGGCCAAGCTCGCGCGTTACTTGAAAAAACAGGGGCGCGCTCCCTTGCTCATCGCCTGTGATTTGCATCGGCCGGCCGCCATCGAACAACTCGCTACCTTGGGCCGGCAAGTCGACGTTCCGGTTTATTCGCCGGCCCCGGACGAAAAGAATTTGCTGCGCTCGGCCGCTGCCAGCCTCGAGTGGGCCGCCCAACAAACCGGCAATGTCCAGATATTCGACACGGCGGGCCGTCAGGAAATCGACGCGGAGTTGATCAAGGAAATCAAAGAGCTCAAGGAGTTCCTCAAGCCGCAGGAAATTTTGCTCGTGGCCGATGCCGCGACGGGTCAGCAGGCGGTCAGCGTCGCCACTCATTTTCACGAAGCGCTCGGCCTCACCGGGATCGTTCTGACGAAGCTCGATGGCGACGCCAGGGGGGGGGCGGCGCTTTCGATGCGGGAGGTCACGCAACGGCCGATCAAGTTTGCCGGGGTGGGCGAGAAATTGGATCAATTCGAGCCTTTCGTCCCCGACCGCCTGGCCGGCCGGATCCTCGGCATGGGCGACATCGTCGGCCTGGTGGAAAAAGCGGCCGAAGCAGTGGATGAGGAGGAAGCCCGGCGGATGGAGCGCAAGCTCCGGACGGCCTCGTTCGATTTCAACGATTTCCTGGCCCAGTTCAAAATGATGCGAAAAATGGGGCCGCTGGAGAATATCCTTGGCATGATCCCGGGGATGAGTAACGTGCAGGGCCTCTCCGTGGACGAGAAGCAGCTCAAGCGGACCGAAGCGATTGTGCTTTCGATGACGCACGAGGAGAGAACGCGGCCCGACATTCTGAATGCGCGGCGGCGTCAACGAATCGCCCGCGGCAGCGGCAGCAGCGTCACCGAAGTGAACGACTTGCTCCAGCGTTTCAATCAGATGCGAAAAATGATGAAGAACGCCGGGAAAATGAAGAAAATGATGGCGCAGATGGCGCGGATGAAAAATTAACGATATGGCAGTTTCAATCAGATTACGCAGAGAAGGCGCGAAGAATCGCCCGTATTACAAGGTGGTAGTGGCCGACAGCCGCAGCCCGCGGGACGGGAAATTTATCGAGATCATCGGGACCTACGATCCGAAGAAGCCCGACCATAACAGCACGCTCAAACTGGATCGGATCGATCATTGGATTTCCAAGGGCGCGCAACCATCCGATACCGTTCGCAGCCTCATCAAGAAGAATAAGAAGCAGGCCACAGCTGCTCCGGCCGAAGCCGCTGCTCCCGAGAGTCCGGCAGAAGAAGCCACCGCGCCCGTTGACGAAGCCCCGGCTGCTCCGGCCGCGGAGGAG